>JAEWHZ010000091.1 GCA_023387585.1 Pseudomonadota bacterium | reverse complement strand
CTGGCCTATTATCAAGAGGTCGTTTCAGGCGCGCGCGCGGCCATCGCCGCAGGCGCATATCAGGATTATCAGGCATCGGTGCGCGCGGCATGGGCCGCTGGCGACCTGCCGGAACGTGAAGGATGAGCATCATGGGTCGCAAGGCGCAGTTCGCCCGGCTCCGGGATCATGCGAGCCGCATGGAGGCGCATCCCATGCGCCTGCAATTCGCCGAGGATCCCAACCGGTTCGCCCGCTATTCGGTCAAGGCCGGCGACATCCTGCTCGACTATTCCAAGAACCGCATCGACGATGCGGTGCTCGAGGATCTGTTCGCGCTCGCCCGCTCGGTCGATCTCGAGGCAAGGCGCGACGCCATGTGGTCGGGCGAGCACATCAATTCCACCGAGGACCGCGCCGTGATGCACATGGCGCTGCGCTATCAGGGCGACAAGCCGGTCATCGTCGATGGCCAGGACGTCATGCCCGATGTGCGCGCCGTGCTCGATGCCATGCGCGGCTTTTCCGAGGCGGTGCGCAATGGCGAGGTTCGTGGCCACACCGGCGAGCAGTTCACCGATGTCGTCAATATGGGCATTGGCGGCTCCGATCTCGGCCCGGCCATGGTCACGCTGGCGCTGTCCCCCTATGGCCGCTCCGATTTGCGCGTGCACTACGTCTCCAATGTCGACGGCGCCCATATCCACGACACCCTCAAGCATCTCGATCCGCGCCGCACCTTGTTCATCGTAGCCTCGAAAACCTTCACCACCGACGAGACCATGACCAATGCCGGCACCGCCCGCACCTGGCTGGCCGGCGCGCTGGGCGAGGAGGCGGTCAACGACCATTTCGCCGCGCTCTCCACCAACATCGCCGGCTGCAAGACCTTCGGCATCCGCGAGGATCGCATCTTCGGCTTCTGGGACTGGGTCGGCGGGCGCTATTCGGTCTGGGCGGCCATCGGCCTGCCGGTCGCCATCGCCATCGGCTTCGACAATTTCCACGCCTTCCTGCGCGGCGCCGCCGCCATGGATCAGCATTTTTTGACTGCCCCGCTGGAAAAGAACCTGCCGGCCATCATGGCGCTGCTCGGCGTCTATTATCGCAATGGCTGGGGTTTCGCGACGCACGCCGTCTTGCCCTACGACCAGCGCATGTCCCGCTTCCCCGCCTATCTCCAGCAGCAGGACATGGAATCGAACGGCAAGTCCGTCACCCTGTCCGGCAAGCCGGTGGGCTGGTCCACCGGGCCGGTCGTCTGGGGCGAGCCGGGCACCAATGGCCAGCACGCCTTCTTCCAGCTCATCCATCAGGGCACCGAAATCATTCCTTGCGATTTCCTCATCGCCGCCCATCCGCAGGAAGACCTGCCGCCGCACCACGCCAAGCTGGTCGCCAACGTCCTCGCCCAGTCCGAAGCCCTGATGCTGGGCAAGACCGAGGAGGAGGTCACCGCCGAGCTCGAGGCGCAGGGCCTCGACAAGGCAGCCATCAAGGCGCTGCTGCCGCACAAGCTGTTCCCCGGCAACCGCCCGTCCAACACGCTGATGTATTCGCGGCTCACCCCGGAAACCCTCGGCGCCATCGTCGCGCTCTACGAGCACAAGGTGTTCGTCCAGGGCGTGGTGTGGAACGTCAACTCCTTCGACCAGTGGGGCGTCGAGCTCGGCAAGCAGCTCGCCAAGGCGCTGCTGCCCAAGGTCGAGGGCAGGGCGGAATGGGACGATCACGACGCCTCGACCCGTGGCCTGCTCTCCTATTATCACGAGCTGCGCCGGTGACCGTCACCTCGCCGGAGGACCTCGAACGGCTCAAGGCCATCGGCCGGGTCTGCGCGCTGGCGCGCGACGCCATGGCCGGGGCCCTGCGGCCGGGCATCACCACCGGCGAGCTCGACGCCGTCGGCGCCAGGATTCTCGCCGATCATGGCGCCCGTTCGGCGCCCATCGTCACCTACGACTTCCCCGGCGCCACCTGCATCTCGGTGAACGAGGAGATCGCCCACGGCATTCCCGGCGACCGGATGATCGCCGAGGGCGACCTGGTCAATATCGACGTGTCGGCGGAGCTGGACGGCGTCTTCGCCGATACCGGCGCCTCCTACATCGTCGGTCGCGCCGATCCGGCCCTTGAAGCCCTGTGCCGCGACGGCAAGCGCGCCATGTGGGCCGGCATCCGCGCCGTGCGCAGCGGTGCCCCGCTCGCCGGCATCGGCGAGGCCATCGGAAAATTTGCCAAAAAGGGCGGCTATACGCTGATCCGCAACCTCGCCAGCCATGGCGTCGGCGACAGCCTCCATGACGAGCCGGGCGAGATTCCGACCTGGCCGGAAAAATCCGAGCGCCGCCGTATCGGCGACGGCCTCGTCTTCACCGTCGAGCCCTTTTTGTCGCGCGGCGGGCGCTGGGCCGAGCAGGCGCATGAGGACGATCCCTGGACCCTCGTCGCCAGTCCGGCCGCCCCCTGCGTCCAGTTCGAGCACACCGTCGTCGCCACCCCGAAAGGCGCGTTCATCGTCACGCTTTGAGCGTTCAGATTGCGTTCAGCGCCATGAATGGAATCGAAAAACACCAATGATTTCAATGGCGGATTTCTGAACGCGGGCGTTCAGACTGATACCAGAATCAGCGGCGCGGCGACGATCATGCCCAGGCCCGCCGCCAGCCGTCCCCATCCGAGCCGCCGCAGGCTGGCATTGGACAAGACGCTCGAAAACAGCACCGCCGCCACCAGGACGATCGCCAGCCGGTTCAGCCCCTCGATCCCCATGGCGATCCCATGCGCGAATCGCAGGTAAACCCATACCCCGCCTACGATTCCCAGCTGCGCCGCGCTCAGCACCGCCACCGCCTTGGCCAGCAGCGACACCCCCATGTCGAGCGTCGCCGAACTCGCCAGCAGCGCCAGCCCGGCCGCGGCGATGAACACCGATCCGACCAGCACCCACATGCGCATATCGCTCAGCACCGGCACCGCCGCCCGCGGCTCGATCCCCCCGAACGCCGCGATCCAGTCGATGCTCGATCCCGCATTCGTCGCCAGGTGCGCTCCGCCGAAAAGCACCACCGCGCCCGCCGCCATCAGCAGCGCGCAGACCAGCATAACCTTAAGCAGATCAATGACTTCCGAGGTCACGTCGCTGCACCGTACGAATGAGGAAAGTGGTACGCCGGGCGGGGATCGAACCCGCGACCATTCGATTAAAAGTCGAATGCTCTACCGCTGAGCTACCGGCGCCTGTGGCGGTCTCCCGCCCGGGAATGGCGCGGAACATAGTGGCTGACGATCCGCTGTCAACGCACAATCCCCGCATCATGGCAGCGGCGTGCCGAGATAGGGCACCGGCTGGCAGCTGATCGCCACCCGCTCAATACGCCCGCAAAGCCCTGTCGCCTCTGCAAGATCGCGCGTCGGCCCGACGATGATCCGCATCGCATCGCCCCCCGGAACCTCGGCCAGCAGCGGCGAAAACCCCAGCATAAGCGGCCCCAGCTTCATCACCAGATCGTCCCAGGCCGTCCCGGCCTCGCCCGCCTCGATCCGCGAGCCCACGGCGATCCCATAGGCGACATCGGCAATCGGCTCCGGCCGCGGCTGGCTGGGCGATCCGAGCGACAGCGGCGAGGTCTCGACGCGCACCGATCCACCCTCCGCCGGCCGCAAATCGCCGCGCGAGGGGATGGAAGCCGTTGAAACATCGTCGAAAATCGGTGCCCGCGCCGCTTCGAGCATTTGCGGCAGCGCCACCTCCAGCGCCCCCAGCCGCCGCGTCGCCTCGCCACCCGATTGCTCGATCATCGACAGCCGGGCGGTCAGCAGATCGTTCTCCCGCCGGATGCGCGACAGCTCGGTCTCGAGGCTGCCGACGGAAGCGCGCAACTGCCCGACGCTCGTCCCCGCCACGCGACTCGTATGCAGCGCCGCCAGCGCTCCCGCCGGTAAAGCGGCGGAAATGTTGGAGATCAGCACCGCCAGCGTCGCCGCGACCAGCGCTACGATGGCCCATGCCGTCACATCCGATTGCCGAAACTGATCCGATGCCTTAGCCAAACCACAAGCCTTTTTGCGCCGGACGCGAATCGTCCGCAGCATTTCGTGACAGTTTGCCGTGCCAGTTATCGGTTCGCCAACCATCGCGTGCGATAAGGCTGTAGAAATCGAGCGGGACTGCGATGACGGAACGCGAAGGCATGGAGCTGGTAACGGTCATTCTGGCGGCAGGCGAGGGCACCCGCATGCGCTCGGCGAAGCCCAAAGTGCTGCACGAGGTCGGCGGCCTGCCGATCGTCGGCCATGTCCTGCGCGCCGCCCGGGCGGCCGATTCCTCGCAGGTCGCCATGGTCACCGGGCCGGGCCACGACGCCGTCCGCACCGCCATGCGCGCCATCGATCCGGATGTGCAGTTCTTCGAGCAGGCCGAGCGCCGCGGCACCGGGCACGCCGCCGCCATGGCCCGCCCGCTCTGGTCGGAGGCTCAGGGCTGGATCGCCGTGGTCTATGGTGATCATCCCCTTCTGCGCGCTGAGAATTTTTCCGTGGTGCTCGACCGGCTCGGCGCCGGCATGGATGTCGCCGTGCTCGGTTTCGAGCCTGAGGATCCAACGGGTTACGGCCGCCTCCTCACCCGTGGCGACCGGCTTCTCGCCATCCGCGAGCACAAGGACGCCTCGCCCGAAGAACGTGAAATCGGCCTGTGCAACGCCTGCATCCTCGCCTTCCGCGCCGATGTGTTCCGCGGCCTGATCGACCGGCTCGATTCCAACAACGCCCAGGGCGAATACTATCTCACCGACATGGTCGAGCTAGCCAACGCGGCCGGCTGCAGCGTCGGCTTCGGCGTCGCCCCCGAGATCGACGTGCTCGGCGTCAACGACCGCGCCCAGATGGCCCGCGCCGAAAAGCTGTTCCAGCAGCGCCGCCGCGCCGAGCTGATGGGTGCCGGCGTCACCCTGATCGACCCGGACACCGTCTATTTCTCCTACGACACCGAGATCGCCCCGGACGTGACCGTCGAGCCCAATGTCTGGCTTGGCCCCGGCGTGCGCATCGAGACCGGCGCCGTCATCCATGCCTTCAGCCATATCGAGGGCGCCCATATCGGCCCCGATGCCTCGGTCGGCCCCTTTGCGCGCCTGCGCCCCGGCGCCGATCTCGGCGCCAAGGTGAAGGTCGGCAATTTCGTCGAGATCAAGAAAGCCCATATCGGAAAGGCCAGCAAGATCAGCCATCTGAGCTATGTCGGCGATGCCGAGGTCGGCGCCGACGTCAATATCGGCGCCGGTGTCATCACCGTGAACTATGACGGGTTCAACAAGCACCAGACCGTCATCGCCGACGGCGCCTTCATCGGCTCCAACAGCGCGCTGGTCGCGCCGGTCGAGATCGGTTCCGGCGCCCTAGTCGCCAGCGGCAGCGTCATCACCGAGAATGTCGAGCCCGATGCGCTGGCGCTCGGGCGGGCGCGTCAGGTCAACAAGCCGGGCAGGGGGCGCGACGTGTTCGACCGCGCCGCCGCGCGCAAGGCCGAAAAGTCGAAAACCAAGGGGAAATAGCCATGTGCGGCATTGTCGGAATCATCGGCGTCGAGCCGGTCGCCCCACGCCTCGTCGACGCGCTCAAGCGCCTTGAATATCGCGGCTATGACAGCGCCGGCATCGCCACCCTCGAAGCCGGCCAGATCGCCCGCCGCCGCGCCGAAGGCAAGCTGAACAACCTCGCCACCAAGCTCGGCTTCGAGCCGCTCGACGGCAAGATTGGCATCGGCCACACCCGCTGGGCCACCCACGGCGCCCCGACCGAAGGCAATGCCCACCCGCACGCCACCGACCGCGTCGCCGTGGTCCACAACGGCATCATCGAGAATTTCCGCGAGCTGCTGGCCGACCTCGCCAGGGACGGCTACCTGCCGCAGAGCCAGACCGACACCGAATCCGTCGCCCTGTGGGTCACGCGCGAGCTGGCGCGTGGCGCCGATCCCGAGCTGGCGGTCGCGCGCACGCTCAAGGCGCTGCGCGGCGCCTTCGCGCTCGCCTTCATGTTCCGCGGCGAGGACGGGCTGCTGATCGCCGCAAGGCAGGGGGCGCCGCTCGCCATCGGCTATGGCGCCACCGAGATGTATCTGGGGTCCGATGCCATGGCGCTCGCCCCCTTCACCTCGAAACTGTCCTATCTCGAGGATGGCGACTGGGCCGTTATCACGCCCAGGGGCGTGACCATCCGCGACGGGCACGACGCCATCGTCCAGCGCGAAACCCAGCTGTCCCAGGCATCGGCGCTGCTGGTCGACAAGGGCAATCACCGCCATTTCATGGCCAAGGAGATTTACGAGCAGCCCGAGACCATCGGCCACACGCTGAGCCATTATGTCGACATGGCCAGTGAGAAGGCGGTGCTGCGCGAAAGCCTGCCCTTCGATTTCGCCGAGCTCACCCGCCTTACCATCAGCGCCTGCGGCACGGCCTATTATGCCGGCGCGGTCGCGAAATACTGGTTCGAGCGCTATGCGCGCCTGCCGGTCGATATCGATGTGGCGTCCGAATTCCGCTATCGCGAGCCGCCGCTGGAAAAGGGCGGGCTGTCGCTGTTCATCTCGCAATCGGGCGAGACGGCCGACACGCTCGCCGCGCTGCGCTATTGCGCCGGGCAGGGCCAGCACATCGCCTCGGTGATCAACACGCTCGAATCGACCATCGCCCGCGAGAGCGGCGTCGTGTTCCCGATCCTGTGCGGCCCCGAGATCGGCGTCGCCTCGACCAAGGCGTTTACCGCGCAGCTTTCGGCGCTGGCCGGCATTGTCATCGCCGCTGGGCGTGCCCGCGGTGTGCTCGACGCCGAGGCCGAGCGCGAATTGGTCCGCGCACTTGTCGGACTGCCCACCACGGTGTCGCACGCGCTGGGCGCCGAGGCGCAGATCGTCGAGATCGCGCGCCACCTGTCCCGGGCCAAGGACGTGCTTTATCTCGGACGCGGCGCTATGTTCCCGATCGCGCTCGAAGGCGCGCTGAAGCTCAAGGAAATCAGCTACATCCACGCCGAAGGTTATGCGGCGGGCGAGCTCAAGCACGGCCCCATCGCGCTGATCGACGAGGACATGCCGGTCATCGTCGTCGCGCCGTCCGACGAACTCGTGGATAAGACCCTGTCCAACATGCAGGAGGTCGCCGCGCGCGGCGGGCGCATCATCCTGATCACCGACGAGGCGGGGCTGGAGACGGTGGGGCACGGCGTCGCCGAGACCATTCTGATCCCCAAGGTCCACCCCTTCGTCGCCCCGATCCTCGCGACCATCCCCGTGCAATTGCTGGCCTATCACACGGCCGTCGCCATGGGCACGGATGTCGACCAGCCGCGCAACCTCGCGAAATCCGTGACGGTCGAGTAGCCTAACCCGCTCGGATCAACTGGATCGCCACGTCCTTGCGGAAGATGTGCAGCAGGATGCGCAGCTTCTCGGCGGCCGAATCTTCCAGCCCCGGATGCGCCGCCAGCGCCGCCACGGCGTCGTCATGCGCCGGTTCGAGCAGATGGCGATGCACGTCTGGCATCGCCAGCCGATAGCCCGGCATGCCCGATTGCCTTGTGCCCAGAAGATCGCCTTGACCGCGCAGCTCTAGGTCGCGCTCGGCGATCACAAAGCCGTCCTGGGTCTCGCGTAGCGTATCGAGCCGCGCCCGCGCCACCTCGCCCAGCGGGTCGCGGAACAGCAGCAAACAGGCCGAACGCGCCGATCCGCGCCCCACGCGCCCGCGCAACTGGTGCAGTTGCGCCAGCCCGAAGCGTTCTGCATGCTCGATGACGATGATGGTGGCATTGGGTACGTCGACGCCCACTTCGACCACCGTGGTGGCGACGAGAATGGCGATGTCGCCGGCCTTGAAGCGGTCCATCACCTCCTGCTTGGCGGCGGCGCTCATGCGCCCGTGCAGCAGGCCGACGCGCTCGCCGAACACCGGTTGCAGCGCCGCGAACCGATCCTGCGCCGACATCACGTCTATGGCCTCGCTCTCCTCGACCAGCGGGCATACCCAATAGGCCTGCGCGCCTTCGGCGATACGGGTCTTGAGCCGGGCGACCACGCGGTCATACTCGCCGAGCGGCAGGGCGGCGGTGTCGATCGGCTGGCGTCCCCGCGGCTTTTCTCGCAGCACCGACACGGCCATATCGCCATAATGTGTCAGCACCAGCGTGCGCGGGATCGGCGTCGCCGTCATCACCAACAGGTCGGTGTCGCGCCCCTTGTCGGACAGGGCGAGACGCTGATGCACGCCGAAGCGGTGCTGCTCGTCCACCACCGTCAGCGCCAGGTCGGCGAAGGCGACATCGGCCTGGAACAGCGCATGCGTGCCCACGGCGATGGCGATCTCGCCCGATGCCAGCCCCTCGCGGACGTTGCGCCGCTCTCCGGCCGACATCTTGCCGGTGAGCAGCGCGATGCGCAGGCCCGCGGCCTCGCAAAGCGGGGCGAGGGTGCGAAAATGCTGGCCGGCCAGTAATTCGGTCGGCGCCATCAGCGCTGATTGCCCGCCGCTCTCCGCCACCGCCGCCATGGCCATCAACGCCACCACGGTCTTGCCCGAACCCACATCGCCCTGCACCAGCCGCGACATGCGCTGCGGTCCCGAAAGATCGCCGAGAATTTCCGCGATCGCCTGCTCCTGCCCATCCGTCAGTGCGAAGGGCAGGGCGGTCCGTACAGAATGCGTTAATACTCCGTTCAGAATCCGCGCCTTGCCCCGCGGCACCTCGCGGGTTGCGCGCACGAGTTGCAGCGCCAGCTGGCCGGCAAGATATTCGTCATGGGCGAGCCGCATGCGGGCCGGGCCCCAGGGCTCGGCATCCTGCGGCTGCTGCGGCGCATGAACGGCGCGCATCGCCGTCGCGAAATCCGGCCAGCCATTGGCCTTGAGACGCTCGGGTTCGATCCATTCCGGCAGGCTGGGCAGGGTGTCGAGCACCGACTGCACCAATTTATGCAACTGCTTCGAGGACAGGCCATGCGTCAGTGGATAGAGCGGCTCGATCAGCGGCAGCGTGTCGGCCTTGTCGAGCGCCACCACATAGTCGGGATGGGTGATCTGCTTGGTGCCGTTGAAAAAGCCGATACGGCCCGAGACGATCCGTTCCTCGCCGACCGGCAGCATCTGCTCGACCCAGCCGCCCTGGGCGCGGAAGAAGACGAGCTGCAAGTCGCCGGTCTCGTCATGCGCATGGACGCGATGTGGCACGCTGGCCTTGCCGCGCGGCGCCGGTTCGTGCCGGTCGACATGGACGCGCAGCGTCACCACCTGGTCGAGATAGGCCTCGGCGATGCCCACGCGCCGCGAGCGGTCGATGGTCGCCGCCGGCATGTGCATGAGCAGATCGAGCGCCGTGGCGTCCTGCCCCTCCGCCGTGCCGAGCAGCTTGGCCAGCAGCGGCGCAAAGCGCGGCCCCACGCCCTTGAAGCCGCGCAATGATCGGAACAGCGGGTCGAGCGATGAGGGTCGGGTCACGATTCGCATCATCCTTTCGCGCCGACTTTACCGGGGCGAACCACTGGTGTCGAAGCGATGAAACGGCAGGCTGACAAGGCCGGATCGAGAGCGTAAACAGGGCGCCTTATCGAAAAAGGGTTTTACACATGGCCGTCGAATCGACAGCCGGTGCCGAACTGGCATTGCGCCGCAAGCGCCTGCGCTACCGAGCTTGGCACCGCGGGACCAAGGAAATGGACATCCTGCTCGGCTCCTTCGCCGACGCCAATCTCGAGCGCCTGGACGCCGACATGCTTGACCGGTTCGAGTCCCTGATCGGCGAGGCCGATACCGACCTGTCCGAGTGGCTCATGGGTCGCCGGCCGATCCCGGGTCATGTCGATGCCGAATTGATCGCCGACATTCTCGCCGACCACGAGCAACGGATCGGATCATGAACGAACTTGCCGCCCCGCTGCCGGTGCGCACGCTGGCGAGCGTGCCGGACGGCATGCAGCCCATGGTGCTCGCACGCCTGGTCGCCGATCGTCTCAAATCCGCGCCCGACGATCCGGTCAGCCTCGTTTTCGTCGCCCGCGACGGGCGGCGCATGCAGCGTTTGGCGGATGTTCTGGCCCAGATGCTGCCCGGGCACGAGGTGCTGCCGCTGCCGGCTTGGGATTCGCTGCCCTATGACCGCGTCTCGCCCAATGGCGTGACCATTTCGGCCCGCATGCAGGCGCTGTCCACCATGCTGCGCCCGGATACGCGCGGAGCCGTGGTGGTGACGGCCGTCAACGCCGTGATCCAGAAGCTGGTGCCGCGCGACATCGTGGGCGGCATGAGCTTTTCGGCGGCGGCCGGGCAGGTGGTGGACAGCGACCGCCTCGTCGCCTGGGCGGCGGACAACGGCTATCTGCGCGTGCCGACCGTGCGCGAATCCGGCGAATATGCCGTACGCGGCGGCTTGGTCGACCTCTATCCCGCCGCCTACGATGCGCCGCTGCGCTTCGATTTCTTCGGTCGCCAGCTCGAATCCATCCGAACCTTCGATGCCGACAGCCAGCGCACCACCGGCACGCTGAAGCGTATCGAGCTGGTGCCGATGAGCGAACTCGTCCTCAACGAGGACACGATAAGGCGCTTCCGCCAGAATTATACCCGCAGCTTCGGCGGCAATACCGCCGACGATCCGCTCTATGGCGCCATCAGCGCCGGCAGCCGCTATTCCGGCGCCGAGCACTGGCTGCCCTTCTTCTACGAACACCTCGAAAGCCTGTCCGATTATACCGGCGATGCGCCCTTCGTCTTCGACGATCAGGCCGTGGAAGCCTATGCTGATCGCGTCACGCAGGTGCGCGACTACTACGAGGCACGCGAGCAGGCGCGCCAGCAGCCGGCGGTGACGAGCGGCGTGCCCTACAAGCCGGTGCCGCCGGACACGCTCTATCTCGTCGATGCCCACCCCTATGCCCTGGCCGGCGCAGGGGTGATCCAGCTTTCGCCCTTCACGACGCCCAACATCCGGGCCGAGGACGATCTGAACGGCCGTGTCGCGCCGAGCTTCGCCGCCGAGCGCAGCTCGGCCGAAACCAACCTGTTCGAAGCCGTCGTCCAGAGGCTGCTGGCCGAACGCAGGGCAGGGCGCCGCGCCGTCATCGCCTGCTGGAGCCAGGGCACGCGCGAGCGCATGACGCAGGTGCTTAGGGATCACGGCCTGACCAATCCGCGTCTGGCCGAGAACTGGAACGACGCCGTCACCACCAGCGCGGCGACCACCGCCATCGTCGTGCTCGGCCTCGAAACCGGCTTCGAGACCGACGATCTGCTGGTGCTGTCCGAACAGGACATTCTCGGCGAACGCATCCTCAAGCCGCAGCGCAAGCGCAAGGCTTCCGACGCGCTGACCGAGGCGGCGAGCCTCGCCGCCGGCGATCTGGTGGTTCATGTCGACCACGGCATCGGCCGTTTCATCGGCCTCAAGGTGATCGAGGCCGGCGGCGCGCCGCATGAATGCGTCGAGATCGAATATGCCGGCGACACCAAGCTGTACCTGCCGGTCGAGAACATCGAGCTGCTGTCGCGCTACGGCTCGGAAGATACCGGCACCCAGCTCGACAAGCTCGGCGGGGTCGCCTGGCAAGCCAAGAAGAGCCGGCTGAAGAAGCGCATCCGCGAGATGGCGGAGCAGTTGATCAAGATCGCCGCCGCGCGCCAGCTCAGCCGCGCCGAGGCCGTCGACCTGCAGCCCGGCGCCTATGAGGAGTTCGCCGCCCGCTTTCCCTTCGAGGAGACCGACGACCAGCTCACCGCCATCGAGGCCGTGTTCGACGACCTCACCGCCGGCCGGGTCATGGACCGGCTGGTTTGCGGCGATGTCGGCTTCGGCAAGACCGAGGTGGCGCTGCGCGCCGCCTTCGCCGTAGCCATGGCAGGCCGCCAGGTCGCGGTTGTGGTGCCGACGACGCTGCTCGCGCGCCAGCATTTCAAGACCTTCGCCGAACGCTTTTCCGGCCTGCCGGTCCGGGTGCGCCACGCTTCGCGGCTGGTGCCGTCCAACGAGCTCAAGGCGACGAAGCAGGGGCTGGCCGACGGCCAGGTCGATATCGTCGTCGGCACCCATGCGCTGCTGTCGAAATCCATCGCCTTCAAGGACCTCGGCCTGTTGATCATCGACGAGGAGCAGCATTTCGGCGTGGGGCACAAGGAACGCCTCAAGGAGCTCAAGTCCAACGTCCATGTGCTGACGCTGACGGCGACGCCCATTCCGCGCACGCTGCAACTGGCGCTGACAGGCGTGCGCGACCTGTCGCTGCTGGCGACGCCCCCGGTCGACCGGCTCGCCATCCGCACCTTCATCTCGCCCTTCGACCCGCTGATGGTTCGCGAGGCGCTGCTGCGCGAGAAATACCGGGGCGGGCAGGCCTTTTATGTCGTTCCGCGCATCAAGGATCAGCCGGACATCGCCGAGTTTCTGCGCACCCAGGTGCCCGAGGTTTCGTTCGTCGTCGCCAACGGCCAGATGGCGGCCGGCGAGCTCGACGACATCATGAACGCCTTCTACGATGGCCGGTTCGACGTGCTGGTCGCCACCACCATCGTCGAATCCGGGCTCGACATCCCCAATGCCAACACGCTGATCGTGCACCGCGCCGACAATTTCGGCCTCGCCCAGCTCTACCAGATCCGCGGCCGCATCGGGCGTTCCAAGCAGCGCGCCTACGCCCTGTTCACCGTGCCGCCCGACCGCAAGCTGACCGATACGGCCGAGCGCCGCCTCGGTGTGCTGCAATCGCTCGAAAGCCTCGGCGCCGGCTTCCAGCTCGCCAGTCACGATCTCGACATCCGCGGCGCCGGCAACCTGCTCGGCGAGGAGCAGTCCGGCCATATCCGCGAGGTCGGCTACGAGCTCTACCAGGCGATGCTGGAGGAGGCGGTGGCGGCCCTCAAGACGGGCGAGGAGGATTATGTCGACGACAACGAGTGGAGCCCGTCGATCTCGCTCGGCATGCCGGTGATGATCCCCGAGCATTACGTGCCCGACCTCACCTTGCGCATGCAGCTCTATCGCCAGCTCGGCGACCTCAAGGATGCGAGCGAGATCGATGCCGCCGGCGCCGAATTGATCGACCGCTTCGGCCCCTTGCCGGACGAAGTTGAATCCCTGCTCAAGGTCATCCTCGTCAAGGCTCTGTGCCGTCAGGCGAATGTCGAAAAAGTCGATGCCGGGCCCAAGGGGGCCGTTCTGACGCTGCGCAACAGCGAGTTCCCCAACCCCACCGGCCTCGTCCAGCTGGTTTCGGACCCGGGCAACCAGGTCCGCATCAAGCCCGATCAGAAGCTCGTCTTCATGCGCAACTGGCCCGATGCCGAAGCCCGGCTCAAGGGCACTGCCGGAATATTGTCTCGGCTTGCAAAGCTGGCTGCGGCGTGAGCGCAACGCCAGTACAAACAAAGGATTTGCGCGGCTTGGCGGTCATGTTATTGCCCGAATTGAGCACTTGAACATCGCAACGAAACGGACGGCGAGTCTCTGAATGGAGGCGCGCCAAGCCAGTCTAAGGGAAATCCATGACCGTCAGGAAACCTCTCATCGCCGGTCTTGCGGCGCTTGCGCTGTCGCTTACGCCTTTCGCGGCCAGCGCCCAGGAGCAGCCCGCTGACGCGCAAGAGGAGCCTTCCGCGCCGGAAGCCCCTGCACCGGAAGCGGCCGGGGCCTCGCCCGGCGCCGCCGGCGCCGCCAGCCAGAACTGGCTAAAGGTCTGCGACCCGCTTCCCGATGATCAGGAAGCCTGCATCATGCGCCAGGTCGTGCTCGCCAACGGGCAGTTCCTCGGCTCGTTCCTGCTGCGTGACGATCCGGGCCAGGAAAGCCGCCTGCTGGCCGTCGCCGCCGTGCCGCTCGGCGTGCTGCTGCCCTTCGGCCTGACCTGGCAGATCGACGGCGCCCAGCCGATCCGCGTGCCCTATATGCTGTGCGATCCGGTGTCCTGCGCCACCCAGCTCGTCGTCAACGAAGCCTATATCAACTCGCTCAAGCGCGGCAACACGCTGCGTCTGACCGCCAAGAACCGTCAGAACCAGGACCTGACCATCGAGATCAACCTGGCCGGCTTCACCGCCACCTATGATGGCCCCGCTTCGCTCAGCTTCGACCAGTTTCGCCAGGAGACCACCGGCGCCTCGGCGCTGGAGCAGGTTCTGCAGGACCGCGCCGAAGAGCTGCGCCGCGAACTCGGCCAGGAGCAGCCGGACGCCGAAGCGCCGGCCACCGAAGGCCAGTAAGGCTGCGGGAAATGGGTTTTTGGAACGGGCGCTTCGGCGCCCGTTCTGGTTTCAGCGCCTGCCCATGCCGATGGAGAACGCCTGCTTGCGCAGCCCCGGAAGGCTGCGCAGCGCCCACAACCCGGCGCTGCGGGCCATCTGCGCCGGCAATTGTTCGCTGAGCAGGGAACGGAACAAGCCGTCGACTACGAGGCCGGTCCGCGTCAAATCGCCGAAACGATGCGCGGCGAAACGCTCGGACAATTTGCGGCCCCAGGCAGCTTGCGTCGTATCCGCCTCGGCGACGAAATCGACGAGATCGGCCACGTCGCGCAGGCCGAGATTGAGCCCCTGCGCCCCGATCGGCGGAAAGGCATGTGCCGCTTCGCCGACCAGCACCATGCTGTCCTTTCCGGCTTCGGGCACCGCGAGGGACGAAAGCGGAAACACCGCGGTCGGCGTCAAGACCTTCATGCGCCCGAACAGATTGTGGGCACGCGAGGCAAAGCGTTCCGCCTGCATTTCAGGGGGCAACGCGCGGATTTCGGCTAGTGGTTCGGGCAGATCGATATAGACCAGATTAGCCCGCATGCCGCCGGCCGGCACCAGGGTGAACGGGCCGTTGTGGTAGTGGAACTCGACAGATGTCTCGCCCAGGCCGCGCTCGAGCTCGAGATCGCACACCAGCGCCGATTGCTTGTAGACCGTCTCGCGCGAACGGAACCCGCCCGCGCTGCGCACCGGCGAGCGCTTGCCATCCGCCCCGACCACCAGTGCGGCGACAAAGCGGCGCCCTGACACCGTCACCGCTTCGACGCCAGCCTCGGAAACATGCAGGCCGGCAAGGGCGTCGGCATGCAGGCGCAAGCGCGCAGTCCCGGCGGCGATGGCCTTCAGATGCGACAGCAGAGCCGCGTTGGGAATGTTCCAGCCGAACGCGTCATCCCCGCCTTCGCTGGCGTCGAACAGGGTTTCGGGCGCCCGCAGCAGGCGGTCGGTGGCATCGATGATGCGGATGCGCGCCAGCCGGTGCCCGATCGCAGCCGGATCGTCCAGCAGGCCGTGCTGCTTGAGAAAGGCGACCGCCGGTTGCATCAGCGCCGAGGTCCGCCGGTCCTCCGGCGCATCCGGCGCCAGATGAACCACATCATGTCCAATCCTGGCCAGGCTGACTGCGGCGATCTGCCCGACCAGCCCGCCGCCAACGACCAGAATCTCCGCGTTCTCGCTCATGGGCTGATCCCCGCGTGGATGCGCATGCATTTCGTCGCCCCCTGATAGCATCGGGACCGGGCTTGAACCAGAACAGGTCAATGCATTGATGCCGCAGCCGCGTCGCAAGCCGGAAACTGCCGGTTTTCCGGTACCCGGGGGCGACCACATGACCCGAAGATGGCAAAAACTTGTTGTCCCTACGGCGGGATCATGCCATATGGAAACTGGTCCGTTTTGGGCTGGGGAGTACGTAACTCCGCACGATATTGAGTGCCTGTAGTATATTGGCGTTCCATCCAGCTCCTTGATTTTGGTTGACGAGGCGTCGACGGTTAAGAGGGTGCGGCCTGGCTGCACTGTCGAAGGTCACGCAAATTCTCCTCGTGTGGTTTTACAACGCTCCCTGACGACATCCGGGGGAGAATGTGGCCACGATGTCTATGACTCCCAACGGTTTATACGAAGGAGTCTCCAAACCATGAAGAGAATGCTTGCAGTCGCCGCTGTTGCAGCGGTGTGCACTGCTCCTGCCGTAGCGGCGGATCATCTGGTGTTCGTGGATAGTCCCGCGCTCTATTCGAGCGCCAGCGTCCACGACTGGACCGGCTTTTATGTCGGTGCCGGCATCGGCTACAATTGGAGCCAGTCCAACACGGAGTTCACCACCGCCCCGCTGACGGCAGTTCCGGTCGATATGAACCCGTCGGGTTTCGTGGGTGAGATCCACGCCGGTTACAATCACCAACTGGACCTCCTGGTGCTCGGTATCGAGGGCAGCATCGGCATCGGCGGCGTCTCTGCCACGATTGATGACCCGCTGATCGGCCTCGGGCCGGCGCCCGGCGACACGGTCACGGCTAGCTCCGACGTCAACTGGGCGCTGCTCGGCAAGGCCGGCCTGGCCTTCGATCGATTTATGCCTTACCTGACGGCCGGCGTCGTGGGTGCGCACACCAACACCACCGCTACGGCAGGCGGTGCCGACGACAGTGGCTGGTTCACCGGCTTTGCCGCCGGTGGCGGTCTCGAAGTCGCGTTGACCGATCAGCTCAGCGTTCGGGGCCAATATCTGTACAGCCGGCTTTCCGGGCCGAACTTCAATAGCGGCCAGTTGTGGGAGACATCTTCCTCGCCTGCCAATTCGACTGTGACCTTGGGCGTCAACTACCGGTTCTAGACGCCCCGAGCCGGTCATCAACGCGTGCTTGCCAGAGGCCCTTCGGGGCCTCTTTTCTTTTGTCCGATGCCGGCGAGGACATCTTGAACCAGAACAGGCCAAGTGCATTGATGAGGCAGCACCGTCGCGAGTCTCGTTTCCCGTCATGCGGGGCCCCGGCGATCCGTGGAGCTCGCGATGCTTGACATCCTTACCGATCCCGCCATCTGGGCGGCCTTCCTCACCCTGACCGCGATGGAGATCGTGCTCGGGGTCGATAATATCGTGTTCATCTCGGTGCTGGTTTCGCGCCTGCCGCGCGAGCAGGCCGAGTTCGCCCGCAAGCTCGGCATCGCGCTCGCGGCGATATTCCGTATCGTGATGCTGTTCCTGATCACGCTGATCGTGCAGTTGCAGGATCCCGTGCTCAGCGTCTTCGGGCTGGACTTCTCCTGGAAGGACATCATCCTGATCGGCGGCGGGGGCTTTCTCGTCTACAAGGCGACACACGAGATGCACGCCGCCATCGAGGGCCCTCACGAGGACAATGGGGGCTCGGTCGTAGCGTCCACCGTGCAGGCGGTGATCGTGCAGATCGTCATCATCGACATGGTCTTTTCCATCGACTCGATCATCACCGCCGTCGGCATGGTGCCGGCCGATCAGGTCGGGGTGATGATCGCCGCCGTCATGGCCGCCGTCGGGGTGATGATCGTCGCTTCCGGCCCCGTGGCGCGGTTCGTATCCGAGCATCCGACCACCAAGATGCTGGCGCTGGCCTTCCTGCTGCTCATCGGTGTCACCCTGGTGGCCGAGGGCTTCGGCTTCCACCTGCCCAAAGGCTACATCTATTCGGCCATGGCCTTCTCGGTGCTGGTCGAGGCGGCCAACATCTTCGCCAGGCAGCGCAGGCGGTCGCGCCGGGGCAAGCCGGCGCGTGCCGCGGGCATTGCGCCTTTCACCGGCATAAGGGGATCCGTCGACATAACCCGCGCGCTCGCGGCCACCTCGCGTCCGGGCCTCGGGCCTGCGCCCGCCGGCGCGGGAGTCACGCCGCCCGCCGAGCCCGCCCGCCCCCGCAACCGCGCGACACCCCAGCGCCGCTCGCAGTCCCGTCCAAAATCCGCGCCGCGCAAGCCCAAGTCCTGAGCCGGGCTAAGCTGGAAGCGGCGTTCCCGGTTTTATACCGAAGTGGCGAGGCGAAGGCGAAGAAGGCGAGAACTACACCTACGCTACGCTATAGCCCTACCATAGCCGTTTGCTGGCGAAGGCGTGACCTGATCCGGATCTGAGATATCTCTCGAAAGATTCCGCCTTGGCCCGATCAGAAAACGCGAGATAGGTTACCAGACGCCAAGGTTTGAATTTGGAAGTGTGGCAAGATTTGCCATCGTTGTGTTCCTGAAGACGCCGTTTGAGATCGGTCGTCAATCCAACATAACGCTGTTCGTTCGACGAGAGACTTCCGATAAGGTAGACATAAAACACGAAAGGCCCTCCTTCGCTAAAGCTTCGGAGGGTATCCTGCTTCGCGCGAGAGGTTCTGCCAATCCTGCGAAGCTCGAAGAGCGAAGCAGGATGGCGGAGCAAACGGGAGAGACTTTAAACTCCCTGTTTGACGTTCTGGCCGACTGGAACCACCAACTCAAGCACGCAAAAGTCGATTTCGAGGGACCACGCCCATGAGCGCTCCCTCCCAGAAAAACGGGGCTGGTCGGCCAGCCCCGGTGTCCATCCGTTTTTCCAGATCTGAGCTTGAGGCCCTGACCGGGCTGGCCGACGGCCTGCCTATCTCGACCTACATCAAGCAGGTCCTGTTCGGTGCCGATGCGGACCTGCCGCGCCTGGGAACAAGGCGCGTCCGGGCCGACGAGAAGCTGCTTGCGCAGATTCTCGCACGGCTCGGGACCTACGGACGCGGACCGAGCCTGACGCGGTTGGCGTCTCTTGCAGAAAGCGGCGTCTTCTATTGCGATGAGCACACACTGACGCAGTTGCGGCTCGCCTGCGACGATGTCGCGGCCATCCGCGCGGATTTGATGACGGCACTGGGTAAGGAGCCAGAGCCGGAATCCGTGTCCGACGCCTTCGGTGCGGTGAGCGGGAGGCTGCAATGATCCTGGTCGGCTCGCAACGTGGCGGGGCCTCGAACCTCGCCGCACACCTGCTTAATGCTCTTGATAACGAGCATATCACCGTCACCGAGCTGCGCGGCTTCGTGGCCGACAATCTGCATGGTGCGCTGGCTGAGGCCGATGCGATCTCCAAGGCGACGCTGTGCAAGCAGTTCATGTTCTCGCTCAGCCTGAACCCGCCCAAGGGACAAGAGGCCACGGTCGAGGACATGACGCGCGCTGCCGATCAGGCCGAGGCAAAGCTCGGCCTGTCGGGCCAGCCGCGCGCTGTGGTCGTGCATGAGAAGAACGGCAGGCGGCATATCCATGTCGTTTGGTCCCGTATCGAGGGTGAACAGCTCAAGGCCATCAACCTGCCATTCTACAAGCAGCGCCTCGCTACGCTGTCGAAGGAACTTTACCTCGAACATGGGTGGGAGCTGCCGGACGGCCATAAGGAGAATGGCTGGAAGAATCCGCTCAACTTCACCATGGCCGAATGGCAGCAGGCCCAGCGCCTCGGGCTCGATCCGCGTGAGGTGAAGCAGATTTTCCAGTCCGCCTGGGCGAAGTCGGACTCAATGCCCGCCTTCAGGGCTGCGCTGGAAGAGCACGGATACTGGCTCGCGCGCGGTGACCGACGCGGCTTTGTCGCGATGGACATCAACGGCGAAGTGTTCTCCGTCGCGCGCTGGACCGGCGTGAAGACGAAGGAAGTCAACCAGCGTCTCGGCGATCCGGAGAAGCTGCCCAGCGTCGAGCAGGTGCACGCCTCCGTGCATGACCGGCTCAAGGGCCGGGTCCGCGCTTACATCAAGGAAGGCCGGGAGACACAGACGAAGGAACTCGCACCCGTGGTCCAGGCCCTGCGGGAGATGGTCAAAGGCCACCGGCAGGAACGCGCGCTGCTGGAAACGAAACTCGAATCCCGACGCCTTGCCGAGACCAAGGCGCGCTCCGAACGCCTGCACAAGGGCGTTCGTGGTGTGTGGGAGCTTCTGACCGGCAAGGCGCGCGCGATCAGACGACAGAATGAGCGCGAGGCATATGGGGGCTATTGCCGGGACCGCGATCAGCGCGAAGCGCTGTTCATGGCCCAGTCCAGGGAAAAGGAGACGCTGCACAAACGCATCGCGGCGGTGCGTGCGCGCCAGCGCATGGAGCGCATGCAACTCGCCAGCAAGCTTGCCGATGTGCTGCGCCTGACCAACCCGGACCGCAATACCCAGGGGGCGCGCACGCCCCACCTCGAACTGGAACTCTAGGAGGTTGTCATGGGTAACCAGCTGATCATTCCGCCTAACCTGAATATTGCGCAGTTCCGGCACCCGGTTACGGCACCGGCTCCGGTTCAGAAGCCGCGCAACACGCAAGCCCTGGGAACGGCGCGCTGGCACGAACTTGGGAAAGAAGACCGCTATCAGCGCGGGGATTTCTATCTGGGGTTCGGACCGGACGGGTATCCGGTCGGATACCGCGACGATCGGCATGTGCTGGTTGTCTGCGGCAACCGTGGCGGCAAGGGCGTTTCGTATCTGGTGCCGAACCTCGCCCTCTGGCCCGGCTCGGTGCTGGTCATCGATCCCAAGGGTGAGAACGCCATGGTGACCGCGCGACGACGCGGCAAAGGCTCGGCCTATGCAAAGGGCATGGGCCAGACCGTGCACATCCTCGACCCTTACGGCGAGGTCGATGTGCCGGGCGAGGATTTCTCGGGGTATCGCAAATGCTTCAACCCAATGGACCTGCTGGGTCCGCAGGAAGCCGAATCCGTCACCATCGCGGGACGGATTGCCGATTCTCTCGTCCAGGTGGAGCGCGCGAGCGAACCACATTGGGAGGAATCGGCGCGCACGCTGATCAAGGATCTCGTCCTGCATGTCGCGAGCTGGCGGGACTACCCGGCAGCGGAGCGTCATCTGGTGAGCGTGCGTCGGCTCCTGCGCGGCGGGGACCGCAGCCGCGAGGAACTGGCCCGCCTGCTGGAAGACGATGACAAGGCGATTTCCGGGTATGAGTTGCTGTTCGATGCGATGGACCGCAACACGGCGTTCGGTGGGGTGGTCTCGGAAGGCGGCGGTTACTACCTCGACCAGCTGCGCAACGCGCCGCGCACTTTGGCGGGCGTGATTTCGACGGCGGCACGAGCGCTGGATTTTCTGGACGATCCGCAGATGCGGGCCTGCGTCAGCCGCTCGGATTTCAGACTGTCGGATCTCAAGACCAACCCAAAGGGCGTCAGTATCTATGTGTGCCTGCCGCAACGCATGGCCGGAACGCATTACGGCTGGCTGCGCATGTTCGCGGCGCTCACCATCGGGGAGATGGAGCGCACGCGCATGCAACCCGCCAGCGGTCATCCGGTGATGATGATGCTGGACGAGTTTCCGGCGCTGAGACGGATGCGGGTCATTGAGGACGCTGCCGCGCAGATCGCGGGGTTCGGCGTCAAGATGGTGTTCGTGGCCCAAACGCTGGCGCAGCTCAAAGATGTCTACAAGGACAACTGGGAGACCATGGTCGCCAATGCGGGCGCGAAGATCTTCTTCGGCAATGAGGATCAGTTCACGCGGGAGTATGTCTCAAAGCTGAGTGGCGACACCGAAACCGTGCGCACCGCCTTCAGTGGTAGCGAGACCGAAGGATGGTCGGAAAGCTTCTCCATCGGCGTCACGGCAGGCCAGTCCTCCAGCAGCACCAGCGGGCAATCCGGGAGCGTCGGCGTTGGCGGTCACGGTAACGGCACAAGCTTCAATGACAGTTACAGCTTCGGGACATCGCAGGGTGTCACCGCAGGCCGGACCAGCGGACGCAGCGGGTCGCGCACGCAGGGATTCAGCGAGAGCATCCACAAACGCGCCCTCGTCAATCCGGATGAAGTGGGTCGGCTGTTCGGCGACCGCGACAAGCCTTTGGCGCTGGTGCTGGTCGCCGGTCAGAACCCTTTCGTGGTCGAGCGCCTGCAATATCACCGGCAACCGACATGGCGCGGACTTTATGACCGGCACCGCGACCATCCCGCGCCGATGACGCTCGCGCGCATCGCCCGCGTGGAAGAGGAGAAGCGGCAAGAGAAGATCGTGAAGGCGGAAACAGCTCGGGTCGAGGCGGAGAAAGTCCGGCGCGAGCACGAACAGAACCTCAAGGAGATCGCGGAATATGAGGCGATAAACCGGGCGATGTGTGCGCAATTGGCGAGGGAGCGATGGGCACGGCGTGGTGTCGTCGTGACCATCATCGGCCTGGTCGGATTGGTGGCCTGGTGGATCGATCCGGCGCTCCTTCAATGGTTTTGACCAAATGCCCGTTGGAATGAACGCTCAAGCAACTCGGTAATGGTGCCGGGGGCAGAGGTCTCTCGGCTTGCCATGCGCCAGAAGATGTCTGCGTCTTCGGTCTCCCAACCCATGTGGCGCACGAGAATGTCCTCGACCGCCTCGCGGGTGAGCACGACGGTTTCCCGTCGTGCTCGTTGGGCCTTGGCGGCGCTCACTGGGCACCTGCCTGTTCGCCAGCGTCAGCAGGCGGGACTTCGCGCAGGCAGATGCGGCCTACCACCGGATAAGAGTCAAACACCAGGTTGAGACCCTTGCCGTCCTTGTTGGACCAGGCGGCCCCGACGCGGATCCAGCGGGCCTGTTCACCATCGCCGATCACCTGAAAGATGGTGTGGGTCGGCGGTTTGGGTTTTTTGTTCTCGTTCATGATCGTCTCCTTTTGTTTTGGCCCGGCACAATGCCCGGCCTTATGGGGACGATGAGGCCGCGTCCGGTGGGCGCGGGTCATACCGGCAACACGGGAGCGTCAGCGAATGGAGCGGGCAGCCGGTTGACTCATAGCGCCCCGGTGCGGCCAGACCCCATGCCCAAAGGCCGTGCATGCCGTGGCCATCTACCCGGAGACGTAGAACGAGCCCGAAACCCGCCGCCCTAACACCGACAAGTCACGGCGAATGATCAGGACCACATCCGCGCGGCGATCTGGGCTTCCTCGACGCCAAGGGCCTGCGTGTAAATCGCCGTCGTTTCCATCCGTGCGTGGCCCAGCCATTTCTGCACGAGATTGAGCGGGACGCCGGAGCGAATGGCATGGAGGCCAAAGCCATGCCGCAAACCCTTCGGCGAGGCATGGATACCATCCGCCACGCCCGCCTTACGCATGAGTGTCTTGATCAAGGCCCATGCCCGGCTGCGTGACAGAGTCCACAGACGGCGGTCTGGATGTGCGCCGTCGATTCCGTGCACCCTGACCAGTGCGGCGATGAGGTCTGGCGGCACGGGGATTTCGCGGATGATGGGCACACGGCTGCGCCGCTTGAGCGTGGTCACAGCGATAAACCCGGCCTCGATCTCGATGCAGCGTTGCGTGATCGCCAGCGCCTCGGAGATCCGGCAGCCGGTCCATGCGAGCGTGAGTCCAAGCGTGCGCAGATCCACGCGCTCGCAATGCCATGCTGTATCGATAAACCGCGCTCGCTCGTCCGGCGTCAGATATTTGCGCTGACCTTTGGCCGAATACAGACTCGTCTGCTGCGAGCGCGCGAACGCCATCCCGTCCTCCATACCGGCAACCGGCGGGGACGCGACAGTTTTGCCTATTCCGTTGAGTGAACGCCAAGCGCCTGCCCCATCGGGGAATTCAGGCGCGGCCATGAGAACTGATAGCAATTCCTTAAGGGAAATACAATCCGGAAACGGCCAATATCAGCCATTCGCGACAGTATAGGCAATACTGTCCTGAATTCCCATTGAGAGAACCAAATAAACCGGAGCCTCGCGCAGACAGATCGCCGGGGCTCTTTTGATTCCAGCGCGGTGCCGCGCTTCTGGCGCGCCACCCTGATCAATGGGGTTTTCCTACAATGAAACACATGATGATCGCGGCAATGCTGCTGGCGGGTGGTGCCGCGCATGCGCAGGACGTGGAGTGGACGCAGACGGTGGACGTGCCCAAGGGCGCGAACCTGCCGTCCGGGGTCACCGTCGATATTCTCGGCATTGCGCCGGGCGATACCTACGAGGAGGCGAAGGAGAAGCTGGCGGCGATCATCGCCGGGATGGGCGCGGGCGCGAGCTCCAACGGTATCCGCGAATACCGCTATGAGATCTTCCTACCGCGCCCGAACGGGCAGCGCGTGACCGTCAGCTATGTTGGGCGCATGACGCTCGACATCGACCGGCCCGGCACGGAAGGCTGGAACAAGAGCGAGGGCATTCATGTCAGCCTGAGCGCGCCCTCATCGGGGCATCAGGTGGTCGCGATCGAGCGCTTCCTTGGCTACAACCATCAAGCCGACCAGCCCCGCATAAGCGACGTGGTGAGGGGGCTCGAAGCGAAGCTCGGCACGTTGCATGATTCAGGCAGCAGCGGCAGCGGCGTCGCGTATCAATTCCGCTTCGACGATGGCAGGGCGGTGCCGATGGGTGAGCCCTATGCGTGGGTCGGCTGCGTGCCGATCATGGCGACGGCCAACACCAGCGAAGCGGACCTGCCGCGCCTGAATCCAAAGGGCGATTGCGATGTCGTCTTCAAGGCCAGCTTCAACTACGGCCTGTCCGATGACCACGCGAAGTCGATGTGGTTCACCCTCGGCGACAATGAGCGCGCGCGGGTGAATTTCACCGCCGACTACCAGTTCTTCCGCGACTACGTGGACGCCCTCCAGAACAGCGCCGGGGCCGAAGCTCCGAAGCTCTAGACGCCATCATTCATGGAAGGAACGGGCCATGCAGGGCATCGGCGAATGGTTTGGTGAGATCCTTGAGAATGTCATGGAGGTCATTGGCGGCGTGGCGGCGCTGGTCAATGGCGGCCTGCTGATTGCGCATTTCCTGATCGGCGTGACCATACTGGAGTACTGGGACAAGTGCGGGGTCCTGCCCGGCGGTATCAGCGTTCTGATCTGGCTGCTCTGGCTGGGGAGCCCGGTGTTGACGGTAGTGGTGCAGAAGGGGGTGGCCGAAACCGTCTTCGACCAGTTTCACAATCTTGTCTTCGCGGGGCTGGTGGCGATGATTGCGGCTTATGATGTCTGGTTCTTCATGGCCTTCGTCGAACGCGGCGACGCGCCGATCGCCCGCGTCTGGGATGAGAACTTTATCCATTCGGGCTTCTGCGAATTCACACGGGCTATCCTGCCGAGCAAAATCTGATGCAGCCCACACGCCGCAAGTCAGACCTTCAAAGCCGCCGCCGCAGGCGGCGGCGCGAATTAACCGTGCCGCAGGGCGCGGCGGATCTGGCGGTCATCCGTGGCCTGAGCAGAACCTTCCGCGAGGCGGCACGGCGGCACGGCTTCAAGACCGCGATGCAGATGCTGCTGGAGTCGATGGACGACGTTCGCAGCAAGTCCAAACAACCTGATTCAGAACAGCGATAGCTGCCGTGCTGCCGCCTCGCGTGCGGCCCATGCGGGTTTCGCGGCATCATGGTCCAGCCAAGCGATGGCGTAAGCGACGGGTCCGTCCTCTGCCTCGACCGCTTCCCGGCTGGTGAAGTGCGATTTGTACCCTGTCTCGGTGATGGGCAGCGGCGTGCGGTTGTCGGCGAGGATTTCCAGATGGGCGACGGCATAGGAGCCGTCGTCCGTCGCAAAATATTCCTCCACCCAGTTGATGGTAAGGCCAATACCGCGCCAGTCGGCGCGGAAGAATTGCGGGGCGGCGCTCATGCCGCCCTCGCTTCCTGCGATGCGGGCTGCAAGCCTGCAAGGTAATCCGCCGCGCGCTGCGCGTGGGCTGCCGCTGAAAAGATCGCCCGCTTGTCCTCGTTCAGCACTTTCAGCCATGAGGCGATGTAGCTGGCGTGCTCGTCGCGCGGGTTGGGCGCGATGTCCAAATCCGCCAGCACGAAGGCCGCGCCTAGTTCGGCGACCAGCTCCTCCATGGCATAGCCTTCATCGCCCCAGCGCTTGCGGCCAAGGTCACGGTCGAGGCGTGACGGATGCCGCGTCCAGTGGGTCAGCTCGTGAATGAGGGTGCCGTAGTAACTTTCCGGGTCGCGGAAGGCCTCGAAGGGCGGCATGCGCACGACATCGGACGCCACATTGTAAGACGCGATGCCGCCACCGTGGCAAATGTCGGCGCGGGTTGCGTTCACGAATGCATCGGCATGGGCGATGCGGTGAATGACATCCTGCCGGGGTGCTGGCTGCGCGTAGTAGTGCGCGGGCAGTCCCTCGACCTGCTCGACGTTGAACACGGTATAGCCCTTCATGAAAGGAATGGACCGCTCCAGCTCCTCGCCGGTCAGTGTGTCTTCCTCGGTGCGTTTCAGGGTCGATGCATAGACAACAAGGCTGCCATGCTCGCCCTTGCGCACATGCCCGCCAAGCTCCTGAGCCTGCTTGAAGGTCATCCAGATGGGCGCGGCATAGCCCCGCGCGACAGCTTCGCCCCAGAGCATCAGCACATTGATGCCGCGATACGGCACACCATTCGCCCGCAAGGGCCGGATGATGCGCCCAGCTGCGTGTTCGACGTTCCAAGGCTGGTGCCAGGGTTTGACGCCCGCCTCAAGTGCAGTGACGATTGCAGTGGTCACACGTTCATAAACATCAGGTTTCATTGCCTTTTCTCCAGTTGGTAGTGGGTTGCGCATGCAACCGACTAGCCAAGCGGCAATGAGCGGGGGTTGGCCGTCACAGGCCGGAAACCGCCCCGGAGGGGGAACCGGGGTGGAGCGGGCCGGAAGCCGAACGTAGTGAAGGCGGACTACACGGCCCGGCGGATTCCGCCCGAAGCCATAGCGGAGGGTTCAGCCTTGACGGCCTGGGGGCCGCAGGCCCCAATCAAGGAAAAGGTCAGCCGAAGGCTGCCATCGCATCTGCGCGAGGGATGGAAGCCGGATGGCGGCAGACGCCGGAACGGCGGCTGCGTTCACGACAGCCCGGTCGCGAAGCGGCGCGCCCGGACTAAATATCGAGAACATGCGTCTTTGTTGACACATCCCCCCGAAAGTTGGACGGTTCGGAGTATGACAACACAACGAGTAAGTGAAGGTCTTGGTTTTCCAAGATTTATACTGGTTTGATCCAGCCTGAGCCCAGTTTTTCTGCTCTGGGCGATCCGGGGCGTGGAGGCTGTCGATGACCGCGTATGGGTGCCAGTTTGCCTAGGACTCTTCCTGCTACCTACGATCCTCCTGATCTGGTTTTTCCACCGCGCCCGCAAGAGTGAGAATGTCAAGACAATCGACGTTCACAGCGCGCGCGATCAGCGGGAGCACCTTCTGACCTACCTGTTCGCGATGCTCATACCACTTTTCGATGCAAACCTTGGCGGTATTCGCGATACGGTTGCCGTAGCATTCGCGTTGATGTTCGTCATGTTCTTGTTCTGGCACATGCGGCTACATTATATGAACCTGATCTTCGCGATCCGAGGTTACCGGATTTACACGGTCGAAGCTAAGCTCGGGACCACGAACGCGGACAGGGGACAGGAAAGGCTGACGACTTTCGTTGTGATATCGCGTCGGCACGATCTGCCCGAAGGCGCGCCGCTGACCGGATACAGGTTGGGAGGGAACGTGCTGGTGGATAAAAACGATGATTGATCAGGCATTTGATTTTCAAAACATCACCTCAGTAAATTTTGGCGTCTCGTTGCGCAGCAACGGCAACATGCATTTCATCCCAACCGATCCAGCGACGAAGGAGGCGCTGAAGGCAACGCTCAGAACCACGCGCAATGCGTTGGCGGCGCTTCCCGGAAACTGGGAACCCCACGACATTTCGGAGGATTACGGCGATCGTCGCAAGGTTTACGCGCCGCGTAATAGCGAATTCATGGCAGAGCTGTCCGCTATCTATCAGGCAGGAACTCTCGCCGATTTGACTGATATTCACAATCACGCTCACGATGTAGACTATTATTTTGCGGAGTTCAGGGATGCACAGAATAGACGAGCGGTCGCCATACGTAAGGCGACGAGGCTCAAAGGGACATTAAATGCACGAAATCGGTTGATGCGGCTGGTCGATGATACGCTTGTCTTGATCCAAGATGATGTTCTGCACCTCGACACGGAGTTCGATGTCATTGTGACGGAGGCTAACGTCTTCATTCTCAATGTGCGTTCCATGGAACAGGTCGCCAAAATAGTCCAACACGTCGCAGCGACCGCGAAAGCGAAGATTCAGTCTATTCAGGACGCCGTGACGTTTCTTGATCTGAGCAGGATCGCTGCGGATATCGAGCGTCATCCACGTATGGCCCGGCATGCGGCGTCCATTGCCGCCAACCCCAACCTCGCACATTTTCAGCGGCCTGTAATCGAGGCGCATGCCGCGCAACATGGGATCAAGTTCAAGGTACTTGCCAACGGGCGCCTCCAGTGCCGCACCACGGACGAGGCAAAACTCCTCGAGATTCTAGACGCACGGCGCTACCACATCGATCTCGCAGGAAACGGCGGAGATCCCTACCGCGCCACGGCGCGGCAGAAAGTGACTGCCTAGGGCTCGTGTCCGCCTGGTTCCTGCATTCGGATGCTCGCGAAAGCGCACAATCTTCGAATGGTGGTTCTGTGATGGTTTGGGCAAGATCGAGAGATTGAATGAATATCCATATTTTTCAATAAGTTACTGCAAATGCCGGTATGATCCCGGGGTTATTCGTTGTTTGCATCAGCCGTTGTTGCTAACGTTTTTTCGTAGGGGACAGGGGGAGCATGACAGCGACTGAATTACAGGAGTTAGTGAAGCATAAAATCGAGCATCTTCGCCCGAAGCTGCTCGATCTCAGCCGTCGCAATCCGCTTCTCGCAACGAAACTTTCGCCGCGCTCCAACGCCCACATCCGGGTGGTCGATGAGCTGCCCGACGTTCTCTTCTACAAACTTAACAATGGGCAAGAGATGCGGCTTATTCCGCTGCCCGAGATTGACGATGATCCCCGCGATGAAGAGTCCAAAGCGTTCCGCGACGCGCTCGCGAATGCGCGGCTTACCGACGATGCCTATCTCAAAGACCTAGAATCAATCGAACGGGATGCGGACGATTATCTTGACCGGACCCGCCATATCGAGCGCGCCCTCAAGGACCGTATTCGCGATGATCTTCGTATGCCGCCCCGCCCCAAGCAGGCGGATATTAACCTCGCGCAGCACGCACGCAACAACGGTATCACGCCGTCTTATGACCTTCCTGAACCCGATGGCGAAGTCGAAGAAGAGCGGCACACCGATGACGACATTCAAACCCTTCTTCTCCCGAAGGATCTAGAGCGTAAGCTGAACAACATCACATCCAAATGCCGGACATGGATTCAGGAAACTGGTATCAACGTCCTGCACGTCGCTTATGGCTTTCTCGAATGGGCGGAGCCCAACCAGACCGATACATCTTATGCGCCGCTCGTCCTTTGCAGTGCGCAGATTGAAAAAAAGCGTACGCGCGAAGGGGTTGAGTTCCGCATCACGGGGACGGGCGAAGAGCCCGAGATCAACGCCGTCCTTGCCGAGAAAATGCGTATTGAGTTCGGCATTGAGCTGCCACCGTTCGAGGGCGCGTCAGTTGAAGATTATCTGAACACCATCGCTGAAATCGCGCCGCGTCAGATTGTCTGGAAGGTCCGCCGCCAGGTTGCGATCGGTGTGTTTCCGTCGGCTCGAATGGCAATGTACCATGACATCGATCCCAAACACCCGGCTTTTCCAGACAGCGAGATTGTCCGGTCTCTGCTTGGCGGTTCGAACACCGAGACGTCGTCCCCCTTCGCTGAAGAGTATAACGTAGACGAGCCAGCGATTGAAAGCAGCGTGCCCTGCGTGGTGATGGACGCGGACTCCTCCCAATTCAGCACGCTCGTTGATATCGCAAACGGCAAGAACCTGGCCGTTGAAGGTCCTCCCGGCACGGGCAAGTCGCAGACTATCGTGAATGCTATCGCAGCGGCACTGGCGGAAGGCAAGAAGGTTCTGTTTGTCGCGGAGAAGCTCGCCGCGCTTAACGTTGTACGTGCCCGCCTGGAAGCCGTCGGTCTTGGAGAATTCCTGCTGCCACTGCAAGCGGAGCGGTCGACACGCGAGCAAGTTATAGAGTCGGTGCGCAGCCGTGTGGAAATGCGCAGACCCGTCAACGTGCGCGACTATGACGACCAGATCGCGGAGTACCGCCGTATCCGCAAGCAGCTTGCCGACTACATCGACCTTCTAACGCTTAGCTTTGGTGCGAGCGGCATGACGATCCACGAGATCCTCAGTCGAAGCATTGCGACAGCTGCGCGGTTGGACGCTGTTCCGGCGCAGGTAATTGAGCAATCGGATATCCCTGAGACCTACCTTCATAAGGCCGGTATTGGGCGCCTGCGCGCACTTGGAGATGCGGTGGAAAAGGCCGCAGAGCTAGCTGCCGCCGCCAAGCCTCACTGGAAAGCCACAGGCCTCACGCATGCGGAGCGCTTCACCGTGGAGGAGGCCTGCAATTTGGCAGCGAGAGCCTCCGAGGCCTTCCGAACGCTGGCAGTCGCTCGTGACCTTCTGCCGGACTACGGGATTGATCGCGGTGCGGCTGAACAGGATCTTACTGCCCTTTTAGAGGCGCTTCGCGGTCTCGCCGCCCTGACCGAAACTAAGCCTGATCTGCATCTAGCGCTACTTGCTAAAGATGCCGCCGCGCGTTTGGCGACATTCATCAAAGACTGTGAGGCGCATGCCTCGACCGAACAAGAGTTCGCATCCGTGCTGGCAGCTGATGCGACAGAGACGGTTCGCACGGATATGGAGCGCGTTCGTGCGATTTGCCGCAGCAATGGTATTGAGACGCTGGACTGGAACGCGCTTCAGACGGACTTAGCAACCAAGCGCGAGACGCTGCAAATCTCGCGCGGACTCGCCAACAGGATGGCGCCGCTGATCAGCGTGAAACCGGAAGCCGCTGAATGGAACCTTGCTGCCGTTGGTCGAGCGGCGCAGGCGATTTATGCCGCTGGGCGTGAGGCGCTGATGTGCCGTAACACGGCCACGAATGATCCATCGGCATTACCGCTGTTTCAGAAGTTGATCACGGAAGGCCGGAGCCTTCAGGCAGAACGTGCTGAGCTTTCCAAACAGGTTTCGTTAAGCGTTGACGCTCCGGTTGAGACGTTGAGCGGCGCAATCGCCGCCCTGCGCGCGGGCGGTCTATTTGCCGCCTTCTCAGGCAGCTACCGCAATGCCAAGCGACTGGCACGATCGCTGTCTTTGGCCCAACGCTTCGATAAACAGGATGTGCTGGATCGCCTCGAAAAGCTCGCGGGCTACCGGAGCCGGGAACGAGCCTTCCAGCTGAACCCACAGGCAGCAGCGCTGTTTGGGTTGCATTTCAGGGGCGTTGATACGGAGTTTGCACCTTTCGAGAAGCTGGCGACATATTATGCGTCTACTCAGAGCGTACTTGCCGGGCCGGAGCTGCGCGCTTTGCGCAATTTCCTGCGTGACGCGGACTTAGACGAGCTGGAAGCAGTCCCATCTATCCCAACTGACACCCCGGTAGATACACTGGCGACCCTGCAAAAGGATGTTGTGGACGCTGAACGTCGGATTGCAGCGCTGGACGGCGCTCTCGAAGATCTGCGTCCGCTCCTATCGATATTTCGTGTTCCCGCATCCGTCAGCCCGGGCTCACTGGGCAGCCTAATCGAGAAGATGACAATTTTCTTCGAACGGCGCGCGGCCCTTGATGATGATCGCGGCGTAGCCACGATGCTCGGGGATCGCTTTGCCGGAAGCCGCACGGAGACCGCGCCGCTTAAGCCTGCCTGCACCTGGGCACAGGCGGCAGCGCCCTTCGCCGAACAGCTTGCCGACGTCCTGCGTGGCAGCGATGCCGCGAAGGCTGCCAATCAGATCGAGGCAGTCCGCCGCGCGCACGAGCAGGTGGATGATCTTCTCGCGAGCCTCAGCGGCGTTGCGCACATTGATACCAGAGCGTTTACTGATAATCGCGATGAGATTGGCAGCGCTGCTGCGCTCGATGCAGCGTCGCACGATGCGGAAGGTCTGTTCGCCCACGCGGCACTGGCCACGGCTCTTGTCGAATTGAGCGACACCGGGACCTATCCGCTGGTGGAGTATCGTATGGCGTCGGGTACGCCGACCGATCTTGCCGCACAGTTTGAGGCGCTGGCTATCCGCAAGCTCGCCCGGTCCGCCTATGCAGAACATGGCAAGAAGCTCGCCCGCTATCCCGGTTCCCGCCTTGATGAGCTGCGCGCCGCGCTCGCCCGCCAAGACAAGGAAATCATCAAGCTCGCGCAAAAACAGCTTCGCTGGAAGATACATGCCGAGGCCAAGCCGCCGTATGGCAACGGGATGGGAAAGAAATCCACTTGGACGCAAATGGCGCTCATCGACAATGAGATCAACAAGCAGCAGCGCTTCATCTCGGTGCGTGACCTCACCCAGCGCGCTGGAAAAGCCCTGCTCGAGCTCAAGCCATGCTGGATGATGTCGCCGCTTGCGGTCGCACAATACGTGCCGAAGGGCGCATTGAACTTCGATCTCTGCATCATCGACGAAGCCTCCCAGATGCCGCCGGAAGCGGCGATCGGAGCGCTTCTGCGCTGCAAACAGACCGTTGTCGTGGGCGATACCAATCAGCTGCCGCCGTCGAGCTTCTTCAGAAAGATGATCGATGATGAGGAGGCAGACGAGGATGATGCCGTTCTCAATGAATCGATCCTGGAAATGGCCAATGCCACGTTCCGACCGGCGCGCCGCCTGCGCTGGCACTATCGTTCGCGCCATTCCGGCCTGATCAAGTTCTCGAACAGGCTGGTCTATAACGACGACCTGATCGTCTTTCCTTCTGCCACGGAATCCATGGCCCGCATGGGCGTGGAGTATCGCAAAGTAGACGGGCTCTATAAGGCCGGGACAAATGCGACCGAAGCACGCATCATGGTCGATGCTGCCTTGGAATTCATGGGGACCGACCCCAACCGCTCACTGGGGATTGTCACGCTGAATCAGAAGCAGCGTGATCTCATTGCCGAGGAATTTGAGTACGCCCTTGGCCGCGATCGCCATGCGCAGGCCTACGTCGATGCGTGGAAGCTCCAGCATGATGGGTTGGAGGAGTTCTTCATCAAGAACCTTGAGAACGTACAGGGTGACGAGCGCGACGTTATTTTCATAGGCACCGTTTATGGACCCGAGGTCCAGGGCGGCAAGGTGGCGCAGCGTTTCGGCCCGATCAACGGCCTGGCAGGCAAACGCCGCCTCAACGTGCTGTTTTCGCGCGCCAAAGAAAAGATCGTCACCTTCTCATCCATGACTGCTGCGGACATTGTCGCAGAGGAGAACGGCAACGCTGGCGCGTACATGCTCAAGCGCTGGCTGGAATATGCGGCGACCGCGGTTCTTGATGGCGGCACCAACACAGCTAAGGAGCCTGATTCAGAATTCGAAGTTTTTGTCATGGACCAAATCCGGGCGATGGGCTGCGAGCCGGTCCCGCAGGTAGGCGTGGCAGGGTATTTTATCGACATCGGCGTGAAGCACCCGGACTGGCCTCACGGCTTCATCCTGGGCGTGGAATGCGACGGTGCAAGTTACCATTCCGCGAAGTCGGCGCGTGACCGTGACCGCCTGCGTCAGGAAGTCCTTGAACGACTTGGATGGCACTTCCACCGCATCTGGTCCACGGACTGGTTCAACAACCCACGCCGAGAAGCAGAGCGCATCCGCGAGGTAATCGCGATGCGCATGAAAGCGCTAAAGGCACGTGAGGCAGAGTTCCTGACCCAGCCTGTTCCCGCCGAAAGCACGACCCCTATCGAGTTGCCAAGACGTGATATGGCTCCTCAGGCAGAGCTGCCGATGTTCTCCCTGCGGCCACAATCCGCCGAAGCTCCCAAACCGGCCAACGACCGGGGTGTCGCCATTGGAGACACAGTGCGCGTTCGCTATCTGAACGGCGATTGCAAGGTGCTGATGCTCACCATCAGCACCGCGAAGAGTGATCTCGGCCAGGGAGTCATCCATCACGAGGCGCCAATCGCGAAGGCGCTGCTGGGCGCCGAACAAGGGGACGAAGTTGAAGTTCTCAACGGTCCCTATGTCCGCCCTGCTATCGTCGAGGAAATCATAAAGCGCGCAGGGTAACCAAAACGACATTCAGACTTTGAGGGAACATGAAAGACGCGCAGAAGCCGGATCATATCAGCATCAACACGCTCATTCAGCGGCTGCGCGAAGGTCGCTTCGTGATCCCGGATTTCCAGCGGGAGTTCGAGTGGCGTCCTTGGGATATCCGCGATCTGATGCGTTCGATCTTCCTCGATTATTACATCGGCAGCCTACTGCTGTGGAAAGGCACCAAGGAGAACTACGAGGCTCTCTCCTGCGAGAACCTATACGGTTATAAGGGACAGAATAGCCGCGAGTACATCGTTCTCGATGGTCAGCAGCGTCTGACGGCCATGTATTACGCCTTCTTTGCGCCTGATCTGCCACTGCCCAATCGGACCAGCCGGTTCGTTTATTTCATCCATGTCGATAAATTCATGGCGGAGATGCATGACGAGGCATTCGGCTACGATCGGCTGACCAATCGCTGGGCCAAACTTCTCAAGAACGAGACGCAGCAATACGCTAGCCACATTTTCCCGCTGTCGGTCGTGGGGGCAGGCGGGTGGGATTTGCCCAACTGGGTTCAGGGCTACAAGAAATATTGGGAAGAGCAGGAAAGCGCCGCCAAGGCTGAGGGTAAGGACGAACAGGCGCGGATCGCAGCCAATCACGCTGTAAATGCCCAAGCGTTTGGTGAACACCTTAAGAGCATTACGGAGCAGTACCAGGTTTCGTATGTAGAGCTAGACAGGTCGCTGCCCGTCGACAAAGTGTGCGATATCTTCACCCAGATCAACAGCAAGGGCATTCGCCTTGATGTGTTCGATCTGATCAATGCTCTCTTGAAGCCAAAAGGCCTTCAGCTAAAGCAGTTGTGGCGTGATGCAGCCCCACGTTTTTCGTTCATCGAAAGCGACAAGACCAACGTCTATATCCTTCAGGTAATGTCCATTCTCCGGCAGAATTATTGCTCGCCGAAGTATCTCTATTTTTTGCTACCCGGACAGGAAAAGCAGGTCCGTGATCCGGACGGAACGCGTCGCAGCGAAGTGCTAATCCACTCTGTCGATGAATTCCGCCAACGATGGGATGGCGCGGTTACGGCACTGGAATTGGCAGTCGGGATGCTGCGGCATCCGCATGAATTCGGGGTCGCCTCGTCGAACTATCTGCCTTACGTATCGATCCTGCCGGTATTCTCCGCGCTTCAGGCGCATGTCCGCACGATCGAGGTCAACCGCAGGCTCGATGCGCAGCGCAAGATCAGGCACTGGTATTGGGCTTCTGTCTTTACGGCGCGCTACTCAGGGTCGGTTGAATCGACCAGCGCCCGCGATTTCCTCGATGTGAAGGCATGGATTGACAATGACGATGCGGCGCCGAGTCTGATCGGTGAATTCGCGACGCGGTTCCGCACCCTCGATCTGCGTACCGAAACCAAGCGCGGGACCTCCGTCTATAACGGCATTTTCAACCTCCTGGTTCTGCAAGGCGCGCGCGACTGGATGAGCGGGAATATTCCTCAGCACGGCGATCTCGACGATCACCATATCGTCCCGGATTCCTGGGGGCGCGCGAATCTCAGCGGCAATCTGATCAACTCGATCCTCAACCGCACACCGCTGACCAAAGAGACGAACCGCCACGTCATCAGCGACCGCCTGCCCAATGAATATCTGCCGGAGTTGATCGCTCAGAACGGGGAGCGGCAAGTCCGCGCGATCCTAGAGTCGCACTTCATCTCACCTGCGGCCTTTGACATACTTCTGCGCAATCCCTTTGGTCCGGAGGATTTCGAAGCATTTATCGCGGAGCGGCAGCGCACGCTTCAGGACGCGATTGAGAACCTGCTCATCAAGGAGCGGCTCGACCTCACGCCGCAGTTGCGCGAACTGGACGAAAACGTCGAGGCGGTCGAACTCACGCTGCGCGCGGTTATCGCACAGACGCTTGTCGAAGACGCAGGACAGATGCCGCCGCATCTCGTTCAGAAGGCTGATGAACGCATCGGCCAGGCGGTCCGGCGGAACGCGGCACTCGATTCCGAGCAGTATCAGACGCTGACGCGGAAGCTGGAATATTTCGACCTGCGCGACCTTCAGGAGGCAATCACCAACAAAGCCCTTTGGGCTAAGTTTGAACCCCGCTTCGCCAGTAAGGAGGTCGTGATTGGCAAGTTCAATCAGCTGGCTGAGCTGCGTAATGGTCTTCGCCACAGCCGCGCGGTCGATGAAGTCACCCGCAAAGAGGGAGAAGCAGCAATCCTCTGGTTCGGGCAGGTTCTCGCCCGCGATGCAGCGCCCGAGCCCCAGGCCGTTTCCGGCTGATCAGAAATCCCCAGCTCGGTTTACAGCCCGGCCTTAGATGAGCTCGCCTTTGAACGCTTTGTCCAGGATGGCGGGCAGCATGGCGTCCAGCTCGGCGGCGATCTCGTCCTGGTGAACCTTCACGGCATCGACCTTATCCTGCAGGGCGTCGAGCTCGGACGTGACGCGTATTTGATCTTCCAAAGAGATCTGCGTTGGGAATGGTATACTTTGGACAACACCTTGAGATATTTTTTTCATTGTCGGGCTAGTTCCCTTTGCAGAACGACGGACAAAATCTCTGGCAGAGGAGGTTTGAAGCCAGTACCAGACGAACCTTACAGATGCTTTTCTTGGGTCGATTGGTAACTTCATCATTAGGTCTGGATATATACAGCGCGACGGGGAGCCATTGTGTATCGCAGCATGACCAACGAGTTCTGGAGTATTGCTCCGAGTCATTAGTAGGTCGCCCTTTTCCGCCCAATAGTGAGCATCCGCACGGGTTGGATGACTGGTGCGCTTGATAGCCGTTGACTGGAAACGCCAACCAGTCACTGACGACAGCGTGAGAACAGGGGTCCCTCCGTCAATGTTGTCGCAATGCGGTGACCATCCATTGCGGGGGGCGGCGGTCATTACCTGGGCGAGGTGTCCATCCGCAGGTTCCGTTGCCAGGTAGGCGTTGGCTTGAGCTTGCGCCAAAGCAGACAGTTCTTGCCCCGCGACGGACCGAAGTTTGGTCGCCTGCTCTACCTTTGCGGCAAGCTCCTCAATGCGAGCAACAATGCGGCGCTGCTCGTCGAGCGGCGGTAGGGGAACTGGCACGGGCAATAGCCTCTTTGCCTTAAGCTCTGTCTTAATCCCGCCTGGGACATATTCTGACAGGATCTCTCGAAAAAACTTGCTTCGAAGCATCCACCATAAAAATTTCGTTTCAGCTCGTGCAGGATCAACTTGGTATGCAGCGTAGTGGATTGTGGCTGCAAGCGGGCCCAAGTCCAAGTTTCCGTGAATCGCAATTGCTCCTTTCGCCGCATTGATACCAGAGACAAGCAGATCACCGGGTCGGACTAGTATCATTCCTGTTTTCGTATCCTGGCCAAAACGAAGGTGAATGCGACCGTCATTAAAACTGACCTTGTCGACGATACGAACCGTTCCGTTGACCAGATCGAAGTCGGCCGGGGTTTCGCGTCTCTCTTTAAGGACCTCGCCGAGTGACACCTGTGCCCAAGCTGCGCTCATGTGCGCGCTCCTAACGCGGACTTAATCTGCCGCATCAACTCGGCGATCCGCAGCTCCTTCTCTAAGATGTCGTCCGCCAATCGGTCCGGCGGCAGGTGCTCGAAGTCCACCTTGCTACGCGGATTCTTGCGGTCGAGGTTGCAACCCGCATCAAGCAGATCCTTGACCGGAACTTTCCAGGCCTGGTCATTCTCTTCCCGTTTCTTCCACCACTCCATGCAGTCGTTGAACTCGTCGAACTGCATCGGCTGCGTCTTGGTGTAGTTTTTGCGACCCTCGGGCAGCGGCTGTTCATAGTACCAGACATCCTCGGTTGGTCTGGAGCGGTCGAAAAAGAGGACGTTCGTGGGAATGCCTGTGTAAGGCGCAAATACACCGTTCGGCAGGCGCACGATGGTGTGCAGGTTGAACTCCTTGAGAAGTTCTTCCTTGATGCGCGCGCAGACACCGTCCCCAAATAGCGTGCCATTGGGCACAACGACGGCGGCACGGGCCGGACGCCCGACAAGCGTCGGCTGGCGCTTGAGCTTGCGCATGATGAGCTGAAGGAACAGCAAGGCTGTTTCGGACGCCTGGCGGTCTTCGGGGAAGTTGCCCTGAATGCCCTTTTCCTCTTCACCGCCGAAGGGCGGGTTGGTGAGGATCACGTCCACGCGTTCTTTCTCCCCGATTTCGGAGAGCTTGAAGCGCAGCGCGTTTCCGGGATCGATCTGCGGGGCATCAAGCCCATGCAGAAGCAGGTTCATCTGGCAAAGCAGGTAAGGCAGCGATTTCGGTTCGCAGCCGGTGATCGTCTGGTCTTGCAGTCGTTTTCGGTCGGCAACCGTCTTCACTTGCTTTTCTAGGTAGCTATAGGCCTCGACTAGGAAACCGCCTGTGCCGCTCGCGGGATCGAGCACGGTTTCGCCGAGGCGCGGGTCGGTGACCTCCACCATGAAGCGGACAACAGCGCGCGGTGTGTAGAACTCGCCGGAATCGCCTGCCGCATCGCGCATCTCGCGGAGCATGGATTCATAGAGCGCGCCAAGAGTATGCAACTCATCCGACGAGGTGAAGTGGATGGCTCCGACCTTGTTGATGATGTCGCGGAGCAGATAACCGCTCTTCATGCGGTTATCGACGCCCTTGAAAACGGTCGCGATCACGTCGCGGCGGTTATCGCCGTTGGAGCTGGACAGCGCCCGTAGATAGGCGAACAGGCCGGGACCTTTCTTGCCGTCGGCGCGTATAGCTTCGTCGGAGTTAATGAAAGACAGCAGTTCATCCCCCGTCATGCTTTGTGGGTCAGCGGCCCAGTCGCGCCAGCGGTACGGAGCTTCAATGGCAGGCTTGAACTTCTTCCCTGACAGCGCCGTCTCCTCTTCCCGCTGCTGCTCAAGGTCGTCGAGAAACTTCAGAAACATGATCCAGGTGAGGAGCGGAAGACGGTCGAGATCCCCGTTCAGGCCCTTGTCCTTACGCATGATGTCGCGCGCGGACTTCAGAAGACTACTTAGCATCTGGGAGGTCGTCATCGGTGCGGCGTCGGCGCCGTTCTTCTTCTTAGTTCGTGCCATAGAGCAGTCCTTGCAGGTCATTTACGGCCTGGCGCAGAGCGTCAGGGCCGCCAAACAGTCGGATGATTTCAGCCGGTTGGCCGTGGGTCGAGATGGGCGGGACCTTCAGAACGTCAGGCAAAACGAATTGCGCGTCACCGTGCTCGGCGTATTTTTCCAGCAGCTCATCAAGAACCTGACGGGCTTCGGGGCTGAACTTATCGAAGTAGTCCTTGCGCTCGGATTTTAGGCGCTGAGCGCGTTCACGCCGCGTCCTCAAAGGCGCGTTGAAGGCGAGATGGCAGAGCAGGTCAAAAGGATCGGCGTCCGGCTGACCCGTCTGTTCGGCCAATTCGGTGAAGTCGATGCCCCGCTCATGCAGGGCGGCGATGATCTCGCTGCGTTGACCGGCATCTGTCCAGCGCTGGCGCAGCTCGGCGGAAGACGGCGCAAGCGAGCGCACACTTTCGGCGGCGTAGTCGGCGTATCTGACAACACGGAGCTGCTTGCCGTTCGGGTCAAGTTCGTGAACCAGATGAGCTACGACCTCAACCTGACCGCCATCGAAATAGAACTTGCGCGGCTCGCCGCTCGGCGGCTCGATTATTCCAGATTCACCTGACTCAGGCGGCGGCGGCTCAAATTCCTGACCATCTGGAACGGTTTCCGTGGTCGCCGTGATCTCACCCTCGTCGTTCACTTCCTCCTCGGTAATCCGGGCAGGATCGCCATCGAAATCCGGGTCCGCGAACATGCGTGTCGCCGAGCCCGTGTAGTCAAGGATGTTGAACCACAGCTTGCCGTAGTCGTCGCGCAGGCGCGTGCCACGACCGATAATTTGCTTGAATTCGCTCATGGAGCCTACCACGCGGGCAAGCACCACGTTCTTGCAGGTTGGCGCGTCGACGCCCGTCGTCAGCAATTGGGATGAGGTGAGGATTACTGGGGTCCTCTTCTCCAGATCCTGGAACCTTGAGAGGTGACCGCGCCCAATCGCGCCTTCGTCAGCGGTGACACGCGCCACATAATCGGGATGCTGGGCCACCAGATCCGCGTTGAGATTTACCAGTGCTTGGCGCATCTCGGACGCATGCTCCTGATCGACGCAGAACACGATGGTCTTTGCAAAGCGGTCGGTCTTCTTGAGGAAGTCCGTGAGGTGGCGGGCGATGGCGTTCGTTCGGGCACGCAGGGCGACCGTCCGCTCAAAGTCCTTTGTCTGATATTCATCATCAGGAATGGCGCGACCGAAGCGGTCTAATTCGTCCTTGCTTGGGCGCCACCCTGCGGCATCCCACTGCGTGATGACCCGGTGCACGCGGTATGGTGCCAGAAAGCCATCGTCGATGCCCTGGCGCAGGCTGTACTCGTAGAGCGGATTGCCAAAATACAGATAGGTGTCGCGGTTGTCCTCGCGCAGCGGCGTCGCCGTCATGCCGAGCTGATAGGCGGGCCCAAAGTGCTCAAGAATGACGCGCCATGAGCTGTCGTCCCGCGCGCTTCCTCTGTGGCACTCATCAACGATGATGAGGTCAAAAAAGTCGCTCGGGTAATCACGGAAGAGCCCGGCGCGGCGTTCATCCTCCGCCAGCGCCTGATAGATCGCAAAGTACATCTCGCGGCTTTGGACGATTTCGCCGGACTCGATCTTGTGACGCGCATCGCCGAAGGGCGTGAAGGTTTTGTCCTTGGGGTCGTCGATGAGAATGTTGCGATCCGCAAGAAATAGGATGCGCGGCTTGCGATACTCGCCTTTGGCGTTCCAACGCGATGACCAGAGCTTCCAACAAATCTGAAAGGCCACGATGGTCTTGCCGGTCCCCGTCGCCATCGTGAGCAGCAGGCGCTTCTTGCCTGCTAGAATTGCTTCGACCGTCCGGTTGATGGCGATTTGCTGATAGTAGCGGGGCGGCTTCCCACCAACAGTGTTGTAAGGTGCGATGAGATGATCCGCGCGCTCGCGCGTGTCGATCCCGCTACCCCTCTGATAACGCTCCCACAGCGCGTCAGGCGCAGGAAAATCTGCAACCCGCGTTTCGGTCCCTTTAAAGTAATCGATCTCGATGATGTCGGTGCCGTTGGTGGCGTAGGCGAACTTAAGTCCGAGGATTTCCGCGTAGTCACGCGCCTGCTGAACCGCGTCGGTCGCGGATTTGTAACTCGGCTTTGCTTCGACCACGGCGAGTGGGAAGTCGCGCGTGTAGCGCAGAAGGTAATCAACGCGCTTGGGTGGTTTGCGCACGAAGCCCTTTCCGACCGGGATAACGCGCCCGTCGGTGATCGTTCGCTGTTCGGCGATGGAATGGGGTTCGTTGTCCCAGCCCGCAGATTGAAGCTTGGGCACAACATATTTTCGGCAGGTATCGGCTTCAGTCACAATCAGCGCCCCCCAGACACTTCAAGGAAGAGGCGCAAAAGGTCCGTATTTACGTAATAATTGCTTCTTCCCGCCCTATGTTTTTGAACAAAGCCTTTTTCTGCCAGCAAGTCGAGATACTTTGCTGCTGTTTGGCGGGAAACATGCAGATCCTGCACCACGTACTCAATGCGCGTGTAGGGATGCCGGAACAGGTTATTGAGCAGGTCCTGCGAATAGAGGTTGGGCAGCTCGTTTCGCAGGCGTTTTTTCACGCCCGCCATTTGCCCTCGTATGCCCTCGACGAGCGATAAAGTGGTCATCGCTGTCTCGGCGACGGCCTCCAGCATGTACAGCACCCAGAGCTCCCATGCCCCTTCCGTACGCACCGCCTGTAGCAGGCGGTAGTAGTCGGCCTTAGTTCGCGTGATGTGACGGGACAAATAGAGGATGGGGATCTCAAGCAGGCCGGAGCGCGTCAGGTAAAGGACATTGAGGATGCGCCCGATTCGGCCATTGCCGTCGGGGAATGGATGGATGCTCTCAAACTGATGATGGATAAGCGCCATCTTGATCAGCGGATCGAGGTCGGAGCGCTCATCCTCGTTGATGAAACGCTCAAGACCGCCCATCGCGGCATCGATCGCGCGCGCGTCTTGTGGCGGCACGTAGACGATCTCACCGGTCGCGTCATTCTTGAGGGCCGTGCCAGGCGTCGCGCGAAACCCATCGGTTCGCCGCTTCAGGAGGCGGAACATCTCGATGATGGTGCGATTGGTGATGAGCCCGTTCGACTGCCGCAGCTCGCTGAAGCCAAGCTTCAGCGCGTCGCGATACAGCGCGACCTCTTTTGCGGCAGGTGAGTCCGGACCTTCAAGCTGAAGCTCGGTCTGGAACAGCTCGTCTTGCGTCGTGACGATGTTCTCGATTTCAGAGCTGGCCTTCGCTTCCTGAAGCGCAAGCGTGTCGATGAGGATGCCCTGATTGGGAATCGTCGCGGCACGCCCCTTCAACTCAGCCAATGCGCGGTTGGCTTTCGCAAGCGCCTTCAGCACGGCGACCGTTTCGAGGTCGACCTGCGGCGGAAGCTCAGGGATGGCATAGCTAGGTCTTAACATGACGACTAATACGTGTTAAAAATTCTTCTATTTGTTAACACGTCATGCCGGGCATGTATAGGGAATTCGGCTTGGCTTAACGCGTCGCAGATCAGCCATTTCGTGCCCGGCGCATGGTTTGCCATGGGGACTTGGGGAGCTTGGAGGTTCCCCGAGCGCGATGGAACGGCGGACGTTCCTCCATGGCCCGGTGCCGGTGGAGTGGAAGGCTCCAGGTCCGGCGAGTGGGAGCCATGAGGGGCGGCGATACGCCCTTGATGTCGATGGGGTGCAGGGAGAGCCGAAATCTCCCGGCGAGTAATGAACCGGCGATACGGTTCAATGACGCGCCAAGGTTCAATACCTGAAGCGCGTCACCAGTCGGGAGGGATGCAACGGGAGGCGCGCAGCGGGCCTCCCTTGCCAAGATGGTGCGGTATGACCGCACACATCTTGCGGTGAGCGCGAAGCGCCATTTCCTGGACATATCAGCAGCCGTGCAAGTCAATGTAGTTGCCGCCACAGGCTCGGCTCGCCATGGAATTGTCTACATCTTCGGTGACTGTTGCTTCAGCAGGGAAGGAGTTCACAGTGCTCCCCCCGCGTGCGTTCGCTCCAGAGCGCAAGATCGACTCTGCTCTTCTGAACTCTGCGGTGTTTGACTTAATCAACGCTCCCGATGTGCGTTTGATGCCGAAGTTGGGAACTTAACTTCAGGCTGTAGCCGTTCCCATTTTTCCTCGCTTTTCAAGCGTTTGCACCCCGTTCAGTGAGGTAGCCCCACCTTCCGGGCACGGTTTCGTGTGGCTCCGCTTAATCGAGGAATGATCCGTCCGCGTTTTTCTGTCGGATGAGCGGATCGGCCCGACAGGGTCGGAGCGCTCTTCCCGGTAACTCTTGCCGAAGAGGCGCGGACCAAGAAAAAACTTGCAAGGTATCGGACTTTATTCCTAGTATGTTCTTGGTTTGTTCTTTCTGCGGAAAGAGAGGAGATGTAACAGAAGTACCGGAAAGGAAGGACAATGACCGACAATTCCTTGCTTCCGGGCCATGTCGATGTTGAAGACGCAGCCCGGGCAGAAAAGGCGACGGCCCCGCACGATAATGAGGCGCGAATCCCGCATGGGACCGCCCCGGCCTGGCAAGCGCTCAGCTTCGATGCGGATGAGTTCATTCAATATGTGAAGGACCACGATCTGAGCGACGCTGAAGCCTATGAGTTTCTGGCGACGGTCTGGGTCTACATGGTCACATGGGTCGATCTGGGCTTTGGCATCCATCCGACCCAGCAATCAGAGGCGAAGCCACAAGAAGCTGCGCGTCGAAACAATCCCGCGCTGGATCACGAATCCGCGCTGGTGCTAACGTGCAGGGAGGCATTCAACAACAACATCCACGACAAGACCGTGCAGCGTCCGAAGGGGCGTCGTGCGGGGAGGAAGGATTCATGAACTCATTCTCAGATATGGCGATTGATTCCGCGAGCGGCGCGCCTCGAATAAAGGCCGTCCTGTATTGCCGGGTGAGCAGCGCATCACAGCTCAAGAAGGGTGACGGGTTGAGTTCGCAGGAAGCGACCTCACGAGAGTATGCACGCTTCAGGGGCTACGAGGTCATCGAGGTGTTTCATGACAACGTGACAGGCAAGGTCACGGAGCGCCCGGCCATGGATGCGTTGCTGAAATTTTTGCGTAAGCACCGTGGTCAAGAGATTGTCGTCATCATCGATGACATCAGTCGCTTCGCGCGTGATGTTCGCGGCCACTGGGATCTGCGTGACCTCTTAAGCGAAGCGGGTGGGAAGCTTGAAAGCCCGAAAATGGAGTTCAAGGACGACGCCGATTCCGTCTTTCGCGAGAACCTCGCGGCAATCCAGGCTCAGTGGACCCGACAGAAGAATGCTGAGCAGACGCAGGGCCGTATGCGTGGGCGACTTCTGAATGGTTATTGGCCGTTTCATTCATGCGCCGGTTACAGGTTCGGGAGACTGCCCAACCTCGTCGGCAAGGTTCTGGTTCGCGACGAACCGCTCGCATCGATTATTCAGGAAGCGCTGGAGGGCTACGCATCGGGACGGTTTCAGTCTCAGGCTGAAGTCGCGCGGTTTCTGGAATCGCAGCCAGCATTCCCGAAAGATGGCAAAGGGAAGGTCCGCTACCAGCTCGCAAACGACATCCTGACGCGTGTTCTCTACGCGGGCTACGTAGAACGGCCCCAATGGGAAGTCTCCCTTCGTAAGGGGCAGCACGAGGGCTTGATTGACCTTGCGACGTTCGAGCGAATTCAGAAACGCCTCAAGGCGGGCTCTTATGCGCCGACACGCCCTGACGTGAGCGCGGACTTCCCGCTGCGTGGCGCAGTGTCCTGCGCGTGTTGTGGCAAGCCGCTCACGGCCTGCTGGTCGAAGAGCAAGACCGGCGCTCGGCATCCTTATTACATGTGTTTCGGCAGGGGCTGCGAACGCAAGGGCAAGGCTATTCGCCGCGATGTCATCGAAGGCGCGTTCGCCGAATTGCTCGATGGCATGACGCCGAAGCAGAACCTGTTCGATCTCGCGCACGCCATGTTCAAACGCGCGTGGAGCCTGAGGCTCGATCAGGCACGCGCGATGAAGCTCTCCTGCGAGAAAGAGATGGCAACGCTGGATAAGCAAATCGGGGTGATGCTTGATCGCATCGTCGATGCGTCGTCCGACTCGGTGGTTGGCGCTTATGAGAAGCGCATCGCGCAGCTGGAGCGGGATAAACTCACTCTTGCCGAAAGGCGGGAAAAAATTGGAGGCCCGCAGCGCAGCTTTGATGAAATGTTCGAACTCGCTTTCGGGTTTCTCGCAAACCCTTCAAAACTCTGGCGTTCGGGTAGATTCGAGCTTCAGAAACTGGTCCTAAAACTGACTTTCTCGCAGCACTTGGCATGGTGCCCGGAAACAGGGTTTCAAACCCCCAAAACCACCTTACCGTTCAAACTGTTAGGAGATTCTGACATGCGATTTGAAAAAATGGCGGATAGGGAGGGATTCGAACCCCCGGAAGGCTTGCACCTTCGCCGGTTTTCAAGACCGGAGCAATCGACCACTCTGCCACCTACCCGATGCCGCCCGCTTTAGCCGTTCGGCGCTGTCGCTGTCTAGCGGGAGCGGGGTTTGGCGCGGGTGGTGGGTGGCGCGGCCAGCGGGTCGTCGGGCCAGGGGTGGCGTGGATAGCGGCCCTTGAGGTCGCGCGCCACGTCCTTCCAACTGCCGCGCCAGAAGCCGGGCAGGTCGCGCGTCGCCTGGATCGGCCGCTGCGCCGGCGACAGCAGGATGACGAGCAGCGGCAGGCGTCCGCCGGCTATGCCCGGGTGCCGGTCGAGCCCGAACAATTCCTGCACCCGTACGGCGATCGCCGGACCGTTCTCCGCTTCGTAGTCGATGGGAATGCGCGAACCCGTCGGTGCTTCGAAATGGCTGGGCAGCAGCGTGTCGAGCTCGCGCCTCTGCGCATGTGGCAGCAGCGATGCCAGCGCGGCTTCGAGGATATCTGCGTCGATCTCGTCGAGGCGCGAAAGTCCGCCGATCACGGGCTCCAGCCAGTTTTCGACGTTGCGGGCAAGGGCGTCGTCCGACAGGTCCGGCCACGCTTCGCCCAGGGTGCGGTGCAGAAAGCTCGCGCGCTGGCGCAATTGACGCTGCGCCCGTGACCAGCCCAGCGAACCGATGCCGGCCTGTGCCGCCGCATGGGCGAGAAGAGCCGCCACCTCGGTACTCGCCGGCACCGGCTGCGGTGACTCGGCGAGCACAAGGGTGTCCAGCCGCGTTGCCTGTCGCGCGCGCACGGCGCCCGCTTGCGGGTCGAATTCCAGCGTCACCCCGATGGAGAGGCGCGCGGTGAACAGCTCGCGGATATCGGCGATGTCTATGGCGGCGGCAGAACGAATCTGGCCATGGGCCGCGTCGCCGCTGACTTCGGCCACGGCGAGAAAGGGTTCGCGCGCCAGCGGCAAGGCGGGATCGAGGCGGGCGCCGCGCCCATTGGCCAGCCGATAGCGCCCGGCGCCGGTGCGCTGCGCCAGCCGGTCGGGATAGGCGAGCGCCACCAGCGCGCCGATCGAGGCATTGCCGGCATCGGCGGTATCGCCGTCGCCGATCCAGCGCCGTGCCAGCCGGCGCGCATCCTCGGCGCGTGGGCTACGATCGCGGCGGAAGCTGTCGAGCCGCGTCACGAGATCGACCGCATCGCCGCCCAGCCCGCGTTCGCCCAGCAGCACAGCGAGTTCCGCGGCCAGCGTTCCCGCGCCGCGTGCTAGCATATGCGCCAGCCGCGGATGCACCGGAAAGCGCACCATCGCCTTGCCGTCGGGCGTGATGGCGCCGGCCTCGTCCAGCGCCCCGAGCCTGCGCAGAAGCTCCACTGCTTCCTGCCAGGCGGCGGGCGGCGGCGGGGTGAAAAAACGCAGCTGTGCGGGGTCGCGCACGCCCCAGGCCGCGCAATCGAGCACCAGCCCGCTCAGATCGGCCTCGGTGATTTCCGGCGGGTCGAACGGGATCAGCGCGCGTGTCTGCCCCTCGGCCCATAGCCGGTAGCATACGCCCGGCGCCACGCGCCCCGCGCGCCCGCGCCGCTGTTCGGCCGCTGCCTGCGACACGTGCCGGGTGACAAGGCTGGTCAGCCCGGTCGCGGGGTCATAGGCGGGCAGCCGCGCCAGCCCGGAATCGATGACGATGCGCACGTCCTCGATGGTCAGCGAGGTCTGCGCCACCGCCGTCGCCAGAACGATTTTGCGCCGACCCGGCCGTGCGGGGCGAATGGCGGCATCCTGCTCCGGTGCCCGCTGCTGGCCGGAAAGGGTGAACAGATCGCAATTGGCGGGCAGGCGTCCCGTCAGCCGCTCCGCCGTGCGCCGCATCTCTGCCTGGCCGGGCACGAAGACCAGCGCCGACCCGTCATGCGCCGCCAGCGCCTCGCCCACGACGCGCGCGAGATGGTCTTCGAGGCGCCTGTCGGCCGGGGCGGGGCTATAAAAGGTCGTCACGTCGAAGGCGCGCCCCTTGGCCTCGATCACGGGACAGCCGTCGAGCAGCTCGGCGACGCTGCCGGCATCTAGCGTCGCCGACATCACCACCAGCCGTAGATCCGGCCGCAGGGCGCGCGCGTCGAGCGCCAGCGCCAGCCCGAAATCGGCGTCGAGGCTGCGCTCGTGGAACTCGTCGAACAGCACCGCAGCGACCCCGCGCAATTCGGGATCGGCCAGGATGCGGCGGGTGAACACGCCCTCGGTGACCACTTCGATGCGCGTCTGCGCCGATACGCGGCTGTCGAGGCGCACGCGATAGCCCACGGTCTCGCCCACCGCTTCGCCGAGCAGCCGCGCCATCTGCTGCGCGGCGGCACGGGCGGCGACGCGGCGCGGCTCTAGCATGATGATGCGGCCTTCGCCGCGCCAGCGTGCATCGAGCAGCGCCAGCGGTACCCGCGTGGTCTTGCCGGCACCCGGGGGCGCGACGAGAACGGCCGAACTGGACGCCTCCAGCGCCTGCATCAGCGCCGGCAAGACATCGTCGATCGGCAGCGGGGGCAGGGTTGGAACCATTCGCGGCTTGTGGCCGAGTTCCGCTTTCGGCTCAAGCATCTTGCAATAAGGGCGCAAATCACGATCAGATCGCGCCATGTCCGACCAGGCTTTTTCCCACGGCAGAGCCATTGCCCGCTTCGTGCCGGTCGGTGCCGACATGCTGGTGGTGCGCTTCGCCGACAGGCTCGACGATGCCGCCAACCGCACGGCACTGGCCTTCGTGCAGGACGTAAAAGGCGATGCCATCAGTGGGGTGGTGGAGATCGTCCCCAGCCTGGTTTCGGTCGGACTGCGCTACGATCCCGAGACAACGACGGCGGCAGGCGTGGCCGGGGAAGCACGCCTGCGCATGGTTCGACTCGATGCACATCGTGTTCTCGATGCCCGTCGCCACGACGTTTCCATCACCTATGACGGACCCGATCTCGACGCTGTCGCCGAACGGCTCGGCATGTCGGTCGAGGCCTTCATCGCTCGCCATCACATCGATGAACTGCGCGTGCTCGCCATCGGCTTCGCGCCCGGATTCGTCTATTGCGGCTTCCATGCCGACGAACTCGTCGTGCCGCGCCGCACTGCGGTGCGGCCGGGCGTGCCTGCCGGAACGGTGCTGTTCGCTGCTGGCCAGACGGCCATCTGCGCCACCGAAATTCCCACCGGCTGGCACGTGATCGGTCATACGGATTTGCGAAATTTCGATCCCGCCCGCGATCCGCCCTCGCAACTGCGTCCCGGCGATGTCGTGAGCTTTTCGCCCGCATGACCGACGCCATCCGCATCCGCGCCGCCGGGCCGGGAACGACGATCCAGGATGACGGTCGCCCCGGCCTGCTGGCCTATGGGCTAAGCGCTTCGGGACCGATGGATCGCGGCGCGTTCGCCGAGGCGGCCGATGGACTCGAAACCGCCGGTTCCGCCGGTATCGAGATTTCCGCCGGCGGGCTCGAACTGGTCCTCGAAGGTGAGACGGAACTGTGGATCGGCGCCGCCGGCGGCCGGTTTGTCGCGACCCTCGATGGCGATCCGCTCGACTGGCCCTTCACCGCCATCTGGGAGCCGGGACAGGTGCTGCGCATCGTGCCCGGACGCGCCGGGAATTTCGCCTATCTGCGCGCGTCGCGCGAGCTGGACATACCCCAGGTGCTGGGCAGTCGCGCCACCAATGTCCGGGCGGCTCTCGGCGGGCTCGATGGCAGGGCCTTGCGTGCCGGCGATCTCTTGCCGCTCGGTCCTGAAGCGATGCGGCAGCCAGCGGAGATTTACCCGGCTTCGACGCGAGAGCCCTTGCGGGTCACCTGGGGCCTGCATGCCGAGCTGTTCGCGCCTGCGGTGCGGCAGGCCTTTCTGGACAACGCTTTTGCCGTGACCGGAGCCATGGACCGCATGGGCATGCGGCTCGACGACCGGCACGGGGTTTTCCGTCATGCTGCGCGTCTCGATCTCGTCTCCGATCTCGCCGTGCCGGGGGATATCCAGATTCTCGGCGACGGCACGCCGGTGGTGCTCGGGCGCGATCATCAGCCCACCGGCGGCTATCCGCGCATCGCCACCGTTCTGCCGTTCGATCTCGACCGGCTGTTCCAGTTGCGTCCCGGTACGTTAGTATCGTTCGAATCCGTCAGTCCGGAACATGCGGCGAGGCTGGTGCGAGGCAGCACGACATGATCGATCTCAATGCCGATCTGGGCGAGGGGCAGGGCACGGACGACGCCCTGCTGGAGGTGGTATCCAGCGCGTCCATCGCCTGTGGCGGACATGCCGGCGATGCGCCGACCATCCGCCGTATCCTCGAAATCTGCAAGGAACGCGGCGTGCGCGCCGGTGCTCATCCCGGCTATGCCGATCGCAAGCGCTTCGGGCGTTTCCGCGTCGTGATGCCGCTCGACCAGCTTCTGGCGCAGCTGCGCGCGCAAATGGCGCTGATCCGCGGCATTGCAGGCGAGGTCGGCATGCCGGTCGCCTATGTCAAATTGCACGGCGCGCTGGCCAACGAAACCGCAGAGCAGATGCCGCTCGCCGTCGCGGTCTTCGGCGCCATGCAGGGCATGGACCCCCATATGGCGGCACTGGTGCTCGATGGCAGCCAGCAGGTGCGGGGCGCCCGGGCCGTGGGCATGCCGATCATTCGCGAAGCCTATGCCGACCGGGCCTATCTGCCCGACGGCCTGCTCGTACCGCGCAGCCAGCCGGGTGCGGTGATCGAGGATGCCGAAGAGGTCATCGCCCGGTGCCTGCGGCTTGCGAAAAAGGGCGAGATCGTCGCCATCGACGGCAGCGTGATCAAGTCGGGCGCGCGATCGATATGCCTCCATGGCGATACGCCGGGTGCGATGCATCTGGCGCGTGAGGTGCGGGCGGCTCTCGAAGGCGAAGGCATCGCCATAAGTCCCGCCGCCGCAGAAGAATAGTCCGGATATCCAAAACGTTAGCGCCCGGTATCCGGGATGTTGAGGATATGTCCGCAGGCCTTGCAATGCACGGCGTCGGGATCGTGCCGGTTGAGGCCGCATTCGGGGCAGGAGAAATGCACCTTGTGGGGGCGGAACACCGCCTGGGCCAGCCGCACGAACAGCGAGATGCCGATGATCATCACCAGAACCGAGGTCAGCCGGCCGAAGGTGCCGGGCAGGGTGACGTCGCCGAACCCGGTGGTCGTCATGGTCGCGACGGTGAAATAGAGCGCATCGACATAACCTTCGATGCCTTCGCTGCGGTTGACGAAAAACGTGTAGACAAAGCCGGTTACGACGAAAAGGAAAACCAGGAGATTGATCGCCGCCTGCGCCGGATCGCGCCAGCGCTCCAGCTTGTGCCGGACCAGCGGGCGCCAGATGAAGCCGCCGCGGCTGATGGTCCACAGCCGCAGGATGCGCAGGAAGCCGAGATTGGCGAACAGGCCCGGCAACAGCAGCGTCAAAAGGATGAAGATGTCGACGACGACATGCAGCTGGCGCAGCCATTTGCCGATATCGCTGGTGGCAAGGCCCCGTGCCACGAGGTCGAGCGTCAGCAGGGCGGCGATGGCGTAGTCGATCCAAAGGAAATACGGCTTGCCGCGCAGCAGGGGCGAGGCGACGAAGAAGCCCAGGATGACGAGATCGAGGACGAAGACGCCGATCTGGAACCGGACGGCGCGCGGCGAATGGCCGTGATAGAGAATCCGGAGTTTCGAGCGCAGCCGGGTGAACGTGTCTTGTTGAGGTTCCGTATCCAAGGCTTTGCTTTGTTTAGGGTTTTACGGAACGGTCGAGCCGCCCTGACCGGAGGGCGGCGGCTCTTGCGGGGTGGTGGCGACGGACGATCCCGAACTCTCGGAGCTCATGACGCCGTCATTGCGGGCGGCGGGGGGTTCGGTGCAGCGATTGGCGCCGCCGATGCGGAAATCGGGGAGCAGGGGCGTCTGGAACCGGGCATAACGGAAGGCGCCGACATACTCTTCACGCTCCGGATTTTCCTGCGAAAACAAGGATGTAGCGGTGCTTCCGCCACCGATGGCGATGTCGCAGCGGTCGGCGAGCAGGACGCAGGCGCCATTGGCGCAGAACTCGACGGCGCCGTTATAGACCATGGCGCCCGAAAGGTTGCGGGCGACGAAGATGTCGAAACCGGTGCCGCGCACGCCGATGGTGGCCGAGGGGGTGTTGATCCGATAGGCCGAACTGGGGCTGTTGCCGCTGATGAAGCGGAAGGTGCCGCCCAGCGCATCGACCACCACGCGCTCGGCGCTGGTGCCGCCGCGCAGCAGGTAAGTCTCTATCAATAAAGAACTTCCCGGCCCCACCACCAGCCGCGTCTGGTCGACGAAAACCAGCTGGACCTGACCGCTCGGGCCGGTGTCGATGCGCTCGCCGACCGAAACGTCGGTGCCGACCACGAGGGTGCGGATGACCCCGGCGCCAAGCGCCGACGCCTCGGGATCGACGCCGACGGCGCGACCCTCATTGGCCGCGAAGGCCGGAATGGCGAACGCGGCGAAAGCCGAGAAAACCGCGAGAAACCGGGCGATTCTGAACGCTGCAAACATCATGTACCCACCCTCAAACAGCGTCGATGAACGGAGTCTGAACGCGCATTGAAGGTATCTGAACGCCGCGAAGATGAACAGTGCCGCCATGGCTCCGGTTGCCCCCCGGTCTCGGTTTGGATATGTCGGTGCGATTGACCAACCGGCTTCCGGAGCAGGCATGCGGCTCGCCTTCGTCATCCCCGCCTTCAACGAGGAAATGCTGATCGGCAAATGCCTGACCTCGGTGCTGGCCGAGATCGAGCGTTCGGGCCGGGCAGACCAGTGCGAGGTGATCGTCGTCAACAATGCTTCGACCGACCGCACCGGCGAGATCGCCGGCAGCTTTCCCGGCGTGCGGGTCGTCGACGAAGCCAAGAAGGGGCTGGTGAACGCGCGTGACGCCGGCTTCCAGGCGACCGATGCCGACCTCGTGGCCAATATCGATTCCGACACCATGGTGCCCGAGGGCTGGCTCGACGTCGTGTTCGACGAATTCGCGAGCAACGAACGGCTGGTGTGCCTGTCCGGCCCCTATGTCTATTACGACATGTCGGCGTGGAATCGCTTCCTCGTCGGCGCCTTCTACTGGCTGACCTACGCCATCTATATCCTCAACCACTACATCCTGCGGGTCGGCTCGGTGGTGCAGGGGGGCAATTTCGTCTTCCGCCGCGCGGCCTGGGCACAGGTGGGCGGCTATGACCGCTCGATCCAGTTCTTCGGGGAAGACACCGATGTCGCGGTGCGCCTGTCGCGGGTGGGCAAGGTCAAGTTCACCTTCCGCCTCAAGATGAAGACCTCGGGGCGCCGGCTCGAGAAGGAGGGCGTGTTCCGGACCGCCTCGACCTATACGCTGAACTTTTTCTGGGTCACCTTCCGCGGCAAGCCGGCGACCAAGGATTATAACGACATCCGCTCGAACTGAGCAGGCTCTTGCGCGGCCCGGCCGATCGGCCGACACTGAGCTTTGTTGGGTCGCGTTTCATGAGCCGCGAGGGTTCGAGCCGATGATGCCCGCCTGCCGGTTGCTATCGCCGCGAGACATGCCGGGCGGGAGGTCCTGACCGTGCCGGGCGCCGTTTCGAGCGAAATCGCCCGGATCGCCCAATCCCTTCAGGCCTCGCAACCCAATCTCGCCGCCGCGCTGCGCCGGGGCGACGTGCTCGACGCCGTGGTGCGGGCCGTGCTGCCGCAGACGGCGGGGCAGGCAGGCAATGTCCTCGTCGACATCGAGGGGATTTCGCTGGCGCTGACCCTGCCGCGGCCGCCGCCCGTGGGCAGCATGGTGCGGCTGCGCATCGAGAGCACGGGGCAGAGTTTGCAGCTATCGGTGCTGCCGGCGGCCGCATCGGCCTCGCCTGAAGCGGCCGCGCCGGTGCCACCGGTGCTGCGCTCGCTGTCGGCGCAGGCGCAAATGGCCATGGGGCCGCCGCAGGCCGGTGCTCCGGCGGTGCAGGGCGCACCGGCCCCGGTGGTCGCGGCGCCAAGCGGGCCGCCCGTGATCACCGGCGGCTATGGCCCGATGCCGGGCGTTCCCCCTGCGGTCGCGGCGGCGGTGCAGACGCCGGCGGGAGCGGTTGTTGCGGCGAATGCGCCTGCCGGCAGCGCGCCGGTGGTGCCGCCGGTACAGGTGACGGTGGCGCTGGCCACCAATCCGGTGCCGCAGGCGCGGCCGGAGGCGGTGCAGGTGCAATTGCTGCCGACGCTGACGCCGGGGCGCTATCTCGCCGCGATGCCGGGCTTCAGCCAGACCATCCAGCTTCCGCCGGCGCTGGCGGTGCCGATGGCCAGCCCGATCCCGGCGATCTTCGATGCCTCGCGGGCGCAACTGACGCTGAGCCTGCCGGTCGGGGCGCCGGCCGCGCCGCCACAGGGAACGCCCACGGCGCCCGTCCAGCCGGTGCCGGCCATGGCTCCGTCCGCGCCGTTATCCGCCATCGGGCAGGCCGCTCCCGCGCCGAACATGGCCGGAACAGTCCCGCCCGCGGCCGGCACCGATGCCGTGGCGCGGCTGCACGGGCTGGTGCAGCAGGCGCTGCCGGTGCTGGCGCAACTGCCCGACCCGGTGCGGCGCGCGGTGACGCAACTGGCGGGCCGGGCGATTGGCCTCGAGGGCGGCGCGCTGACCGGCGCGCAGTTGCAGGTTGCGGTACGGAACGCCGGCGTGTTCCTCGAAAGCCGGCTGCTGGCCGGGCGGGGTGGCGGCGAGGGCGATTTGAAATCGGTGCTGGCGACGCTCGGCAAAGCCATGGGCGGCGCGGTGGAAGCGGTCGAGGGCGTGAATGCCATTGCGCGGCCGCCGGTGGGACAGGATCAGCCGGGCAATCGCACCCTAATGCCGCCACCGGCCGAGGATGAGATGCTGCCGGCGCTGGTGCGCAACCTGGCGCAGGCCGGCGAGGAGGTGCTGGGGCGCATCCGCCTGCATCAGGCGAGCTCGGTGCCCGACGAGGCGGTGCGGCAGGCGGGCGGGGCGGAATGGCGGCTCGAAATGCCGTTCATGCTGTTCGGCGCGCCGCTGACGCTGCCGTTGCGCATCACGCGCGAGGGGCGGCAGGGCAGCGAGGGCAAGGCGGCGCAGCGCTGGACGGCGAGCTTTTCGGTGTCGCTGGGCGAGGAAGCGGGCGCCATCGGGGCGCATGTGGGGCTGGCGGGCAACCGGATAAGCTGCGTGCTGTGGGCCGAGGACGATGCGCTCGCGGATGAATTGCGGGCCGGGCTCGACGGCATCGCCACCAGCCTCGCCGCCGCCGGCCTGTCGGTGGGCGGACTGGCGGTGCGGCGCACGGAGCCGGTGGAGGGCGAGGCATGAGCGGCGGGGACGACAGGGTGCCGCTGGCCATCGCGCTCGCCTATGCCGAGGGCTCGCGCGAGGCGCCGCGCGTGACGGCGAAGGGGCGGGGCGTCGTCGCCGAAAAGATCGTGGCGCTGGCCGAGGAACACGGCGTGGTCATCGAATCCGATCCGGTGCTGGCCGAGGCGCTGTCGCGGGTCGAGCTCGACGACACCATTCCGCTCGAACTCTATGAGGCGACGGCCATCGTCATCGGCTTCGTGCTGCATGTGGCGGCGAAGCAAAAGGGGCTGGCGGACGGTTGAAGCGGGGCCGGGCGAATCCCATGTCCTCGGGAGGCAACCGAGGAGGCACCGCATGCTCAGTCCCGAAGACCGCCAGGCCATCGAGAGCCTGTTCGAACGCCTCGCCGCGGTCGAGCGCCGCTCCGGCCCGCGCGAGGCGGAGGCCGAGGCGCTGATCCGCGACCTGATGGCCCACCAGCCCGGCGCCGCCTATTACCTGGCGCAGACCGTGCTGGTGCAGGAAACGGCGCTGACCGATGCGCGCGAGCGGATTCGCGAGCTCGAACGCGCCGCCGATGTGGCCCGCGACCGCCCCGGCCCCTGGGACCGCGACGCCGCGCCGCCCGTCCGCCGTGGCGGCGGCTTTCTTGCCGGGGCCGCGCAGACCGCGCTGGGCGTGACCGGCGGCCTGCTGCTCGGCAGCGCGATCGCGAGCCTGTTCGGAGGATCGGCCGAGGCGGGGGAGGCGGAGCCGGCGCAGGAGGATGACGGCGGCTGGGATGGGGGCGATGATGATTGGGGGGACGGCGGGGATTTCGATCTGGGTGGCGGGTTTTGAGGGGTGATAGGAGCACAGAAAACGCCACCCCTCCGATGTCACCCCGGCGGGAGGCCGGGGCCTATCTCCAAACACTCCAACCGCCGCGATGGCGCTTCGGGGCAAGCCCCTCGTGATAGGCCTCGGGCCAAGCCCGGGATGACATCGAGGGGGAGGGAAATCGGGGCTGTCGGTGAAGTACCGCGTGCAACGCGGCCCCTATCGCCGCCGCATCTTGATGTAGAACTCGTTGCCGCCCGCTTCCAGCACGTAATGCATGTTGTTGTAGGGGAAGCGCAGGCCGGCGGTGTGGAAATGCTCGGCGGGGCCGACGCCGGAATGGCGTTCGCCGCGCAGGACGCGACCGGCCATCTCCGAGGCGAGGACGGCGCCGGAATCGGTCATCGGGCGGGTCAGCACGCCGTCGGCGAACTGATTGGGCTGGCCGACGACGCCGCAGACATTGGTCGGGTATTCGCCGGGGTTGTCGACGCGGTTCATCACCACGGTGCCGACGGCCAGCATGCCGTCCGAACTCGAGCGGTTGGACTCGAAATACATGGCGCGCATCATGCACTCATGCTCGGAGAGCTGGCCCATGCGGATATTGGAGAAGCCCGGTATGCCGCAGCCCGCCAGAAGGCTCGTGACGACGAGGGCGGCGGCGAGGCGGGGTGCGATTGTGTGGGGCAGGATTCTGGGCATGGCGAAAGGTCCGGGCAGTCTCGACCGGACCAATTTCGCACCTCAACCCTAATGAAATGCGGGCTTGCAGCGTTAACAGACAGTTAGCGGCGCAGCAGCAGGGCGATCAGCGCCACCGTTCCGGCGGCGACGATCAGGGGCAGGGGATCGCGGCTCACCTGCCTGCCCACGGCATTGAGCCCCGAGCCGACGGCGCGCGCGGCGGCCGTGCCCTGATGCAGGGCGTGATCGAACACGTCGCCGGCCTCGTCCGCCGCCCTGTGGCCGGCACGCGACGCGGAGCGGCCGAATTTTTCGAGATTGTCCTCGAACTCGGCGAACTGGCGGCGCAGGCGCACGCGCGGATCGTTGGGATCTTCCGTGATGTGGCGGATGAGATCGGCGATGGCATTCATTTGACGCTCCCGGGAAAAGATGTTTGCGATGACGCTGTCTGCCAGCGGCAACGCGGGCGCGGCGCGGCGGGTTCCGCGCGGTTGCCAAGGGGCTGCCAAGGGGTTGCCGAGCGCGGCCCGGCAGTGCAAACCAGCGCCAGTGCAAAAGGGAGACGATGATTTGAGCGCGACCACGACGGGCGCCGGCAAGCCGCCGGCCCAATGCCAGAACAAGGAAGACGTGCGCGTCGAGATCGACCGGATCGACCGGGCGCTGCTGAGCCTGTTCGCCGAGCGCCACGCCTATGTGACGCGCATGGCCGAGATCAAGACCGACCCGCACGAGGCCTATGACAAGGCCCGGATCGAGGCGATCGTCGCCACGCTGCGCGAGCGCGCTTTGGCCCTTGATCTCGACGAGGATCAGGCAGAACTTATCTGGCGTACCCTGATCGACTGGAACGTCAACTACGAGAAGGGCATCATCGCGGCGCGCCGCCGCAACTAGAGTCCTGGATCGAGGAGCCGAGCTCTTGCTGCCCATCGACATCCGCAAGGCCGAGCGCAGCGACATTCCCGCGCTGTCGCGCATCGCCTACGAGGCGTGGGCGCACGGCATATTGCCGCTGATGGTCGAGCGGCCGGGCCAGCGGGCGGCGGAGCGGGCGCGGCTCGAGGCGGCGGTGGTGGACACCATCGAGCGCATCGTGGTGGCCGAGTTCGAGGGGCTGGTCGTCGGCTGGTGCTCGCGGGCGCGGGGGCGGGCCTATATCCCCTATCTGTTCGTGATGCCCGACATGCAGGGGCTCGGCATCGGCTCGCTGCTGCTGCGGCGCATGGAGGCGGTGCTGGAGCTTTACGGCGCCAGCCGGGTGAACCTCGAAACGCCCGCCGACAATGTGCGCGCGGTGCGCTTTTACGAGCGGCAGGGCTATCGCATCCTCGCCATGCGGCCCGACGGGCGGCCGGGGCGCGACCCGTTCATGAGCGTGCATCTGGAAAAATCGCTGCGCCCTTATGCGGGGCCGGTGGACGCCGACGATTGAAATCGGCGCGCGCGCCGATTATGCCTCGGCCAGTCCCGTTCAAGCCCGCCCCAGGAAACATCCCGTGACCCTTATCGACACCCGCACGCCCGACCCCAAGCGCTTCATCGAGGGCAGCACGGGGGCGTGGGAAATCGTCATCGGCATGGAGGTGCATGCCCAGGTGACCTCGCAGAGCAAGCTGTTCTCGGGCTCGTCGACGAAATTCGGCAACCCGCCCAACGCCAACGTCTCCTTCGTCGATGCGGCCATGCCGGGCATGCTGCCGGTGATCAACGCCGAATGCGTGCGCCAGGCGGTGCGGACGGGGCTGGGGCTGAAGGCGAAGATCAACAAGCGCTCGATCTTCGATCGCAAGAACTATTTCTACCCCGACCTGCCGCAGGGCTACCAGATCTCGCAGTTCAAGGATCCGATCGTCGGCGAGGGATCGGTGTTCCTCGATGTCGACGGCGAGCGGATCGAGATCGGCATCGAGCGGCTGCATCTGGAGCAGGATGCGGGTAAGTCGATCCACGACCAGCACCCGAACATGAGCTTCGTCGACCTCAACCGCTCCGGCGTGGCGCTGATGGAGATCGTCTCGAAGCCCGATCTGCGCTCGTCCGAAGAGGCGCGGGCCTATCTGTCGAAGCTGCGCGCCATATTGCGCTATCTGGGCACCTGCGACGGCAATATGGAGGAGGGCTCGCTGCGGGCCGACATCAACGTGTCGGTGCGCCGGCCGGGCGGGGCGTTCGGCACGCGCTGCGAGATCAAGAACGTCAACTCCATGCGCTTCGCCGCGCAGGCCATCGAATACGAGGCGCGGCGGCAGATCGACGTGCTCGAAGGGGGTGGGGCGATCGACCAGGAGACGCGGCTCTACGATCCGCGCACCGGCGAGACGCGCTCGATGCGCACCAAGGAGGAAGCGCACGACTATCGCTATTTCCCCGATCCCGACCTGCTGCCGCTGGAATTCGACGACGCCTTCATCGCGGCTCTGGCGGAGGATCTGCCCGAGCTGCCGGACGAGAAGGCGGACCGGTTCGTCGCCGACTACGGCATCACCGCCTATGACGCCATGGTGCTGACGCTGGAGCGCGAATCGGCGGATTTCTTCGAGGAAGTCGCCAAGGGGCGCGACGGCAAGCTGGCCGCCAACTGGATGATCAACGAGTTCTTCGCCCGGCTGAACAAGGAGGGGCTGGACGTGACCACCAGCCCGGTCAGCGCGGCCCAGCTCGGCGGCATCGTCGAGCTGATCGCCTCGGGCGCCATCTCGGGCAAGATCGGCAAGGATCTGTTCGAGATCGTGTGGAGCGAGGGCGGCGATCCGGCGCAGATCGTCGAGGCGCGTGGCATGAAGCAGGTGACCGATCTCGGGGCCATCGAAAAGATCGTCGACGACATCATCGCCGCCAACCCGGATCAGGTCGAGAAGGTGAAGGCCAAGCCGACCATGATCGGCTGGTTCGTCGGCCAGGCGATGAAGGCCTCGGGCGGCAAGGCCAATCCGCAGGCGCTCAACGCGCTGATGAAGCAGAAGCTCGGGCTGGACTAGGCTCGGCGGAAAAACCGCATGATCAGCCAGACGACGATTCCGGCGACGATTCCGGCGGCGAGGTCGTCGCCGACGATGCCGATGCCGCCGGGCCAGGATTCGGTGAGCGAGATCGGCCACGGCTTGAAGCCGTCGAGGGTGAGCATGAGAAGCGCGAATAGGCCCGCGCCGACCCAGCCGACGGGACCGACGATGACGAGGCCGGCGAGATAGCCGGCGATCTCGTCGATGACGATGCGCCCGTCATCCTTGATGGCCAGTTCGACCTCCCAGCTTTCGGCGACATAGAGACCGACAAGGGTGAAACCGAGCGCGGCGATCAGCAGGTAGAGGCGCGAGCGCCCGAGCCCCAGCCCGACCAGCGGCCACACGGTGGCGACCGCCACCCAGGCCTGGGCAAAGGGCAAAAAGCCGATGCCGAACCAGCTGGCGAGCAGGACATAGGGATCGGTGAGCCGTGGCAGGATTTCGGGCGCGGTCATTTTCTTGCATGAGAAGGATATTGGGCGAGTATGGCGGCGGAAAGCTGAGAAAGTCCAACCGGTGCGGTACGCATTCGGGCCGGCAGGGGCTTGGCAGGAGGACGGCAAATCGTATCTGGTGCCGCGGGAATGCGGGGCGGGGGACAAACGATGGACGCGGCGGAACTGCTGGTCGAACTGGGACTGATCGCGCCGGGCGAGCCGGCCGAAGTGGAATCGCTGACCGGCGGGGTGTCCTCGGATATCTGCCGCGTACGCACGGAGCGCGGCGACTATTGCGTGAAATTCGCGCTGGCTCAGCTCAAGGTCGCGGCGGAGTGGACGGCGCCGGTGCGGCGCAATGCGGCCGAATATGAATGGCTGCGCTATGCCGCAGGCGTGGTGCCCGACGCGGTGCCGGAACTGTTCGGGCGCAGCGAAAGGCTGAATGGTTTTGCCATGGCCTATCTCGACCCGGCGCTGCATCCGGTGTGGAAGGCGGAGCTGCTGGCGGGACGGGTCGATGTGGCCTTCGCCGGCGAAGTGGGGCGGGTGCTGGGCGCGATCCACAGGGCGGCGGCAGCGGATGAGACCGCGCGGGCGTGCTTTCCCAATCTCGAGGATTTCCGGGCGCTGCGGCTCGAGCCCTATCTAGCCTATACGGCGCAGCGGCATCCAGACCTCGCGGAGCGGTTCGCGCGCCTGATCGAAGGGCAGGAGCGGGCAAGACTCTCGCTGGTGCATGGCGATGTCAGCCCCAAGAACATATTGATCGGGCCGAAGGGGCCGGTGTTTCTCGATGCCGAATGCGCGGTGGAGGGCGATCCGGCCTTCGATATCGCCTTCTGCCTCAACCATCTGGCCATCAAGGCGCTGGCGCACAAGGCCGACCCCGAGTTGCTGGCGCTGTCGGCCGCGGAACTGTGGGAAGCCTATGCGGCGCAGGTGGACTGGGAGCCGGCCGAGGCGCTGGAGGCCCGGGTGGCGGCACTACTGCCGGCGCTGCTGCTGGCGCGGGTCGACGGCAAGTCGCCGGTCGAATATCTCGATGCGGCGCAGCGCGTGAAGCAGCGCGATGTGGCGAGGGCGCTGTTCGACAGCGAGCCGACGCGGATCGCGGATATTTTCGAGACCATGAAGGAGGATGCGCGATGAGCGCCGGGATCACTGCGCTGCGGGCGCGCCGGGTTTGGGACAGCCGCGGGCGGCCGACGATCGAGGCCGAGGTGACGCTGGCCGATGGCAGTGTCGGGCGCGCCATCGCCCCTGCGGGAGCATCGCGCGGCACGCGCGAGGCCATCGACCTGCGCGACGGCGGGGAAAGGCTCGGCGGCATGGATGTGCAGCGGGCGCTCAAGGGCATCGCCGAACAGATCGCGCCGGCGTTGATCGGCTGGGATGCCGGGGATCAGGCGGGGGTCGATGCGGCGCTCGTCGAGATCGACGGCACGCAGAACAAGGCGCGGCTCGGCGGCAATGCCACGGTGGCAGTGTCGCTCGCGGTGCTGCATGCGGCGGCGGCGAGCGCGAAGCAGCCGCCGTTCAGGCATATCGCGGCACTGACCGGGGCGAAACCGAGCCTGCCGCTGCCTGAAATCCAGATTTTCGGCGGCGGGGCGCATGCCGGGCGGCGGGTCGACATCCAGGACTTCATGATCATGGTGCCGGGCGCCGAAAGCCTCGACGAGGTGTTCGAGGTAACGGCGGAGGTTTATCTGGCGGCGGGAAGAATTCTCGCCAAGCGCGGGGCACTGAAGGGCGTGGCCGACGAGGGCGGCTACTGGCCGGAATTCGAGACCAACGAGCAGGCGCTCGACACGCTGGTGGAGGCCATAGAGGCGGCGGGCGAGGTGCCGGGCGAGCGGGTGATCATCTCGCTCGACGTGGCGGCTTCGGAATTCGGCAGGGACGGGCGCTATCGGCTGGCGCTGGACGGGCGCGACCTCGACGCCGACGCCATGATCGAAACGCTGGGGCGCTGGATCGAGCGCTATCCGATCGCCTCGATCGAGGACCCGCTGGCCGAGGACGATCTTGCGGGCCTCAGCGCCTTCGCGGCGGCCTATGGCGAGCGGATGCAGATCATCGGCGACGATTTGCTGGTGACCAATGCGGCGCTGGTCGAGGTGGCGGCGGAGCATAGGGCGTGCAACGCGCTGCTGCTCAAGGTCAACCAGATCGGCACCGTCAGCGAAGCGTTCGACGCCTGGCGGGCGGCGGCGGGGCATGGCTGGCCCTCCGTGGTCTCGGCGCGCTCGGGCGAGACCGAGGACATCTCCATCGTCCATATCGCGACCGGACTGGGCGCGGGGCAGCTCAAGGTGGGATCGTTCACCCGTTCCGAGCGCATGGCCAAGTGGAACGAGGCGCTGCGGCTGGCCGATGGCGGGCACGGACTGGATTTCGTCGGCGGTAGGCCGCTGGCGCAGACATGGTGGGGCAGGCGGTAGCCGCCCGGTGTAACGGCGCTTCGGGCGGTTCAGGACCGAAGCGCCGCCAGCACCTTCAGTGATCGACGGCGTCGATCAGCTTCTTGAGCATCGCCTTTTCCTCGCCGGTCAGGTCGACCAGCGGCGGGCGGACGCCGCTGGACGGGCGCCCGACCTGTTCGAGCCCGGCCTTGATCATCGACACGGCATAACCCTTGCGCCGGTTGCGCAGGGCGACCAGCGGGAAGAAGAAATCCTTGAGGATCCCGTCCGTGGTGGCGGAATCGCCGGCGCGCAGGGCGGTGTAGAACTTCTGCGCCAGGCGGGGCACGAAATTGAACACGGCCGAGGAATAGGTGTTCACGCCGGCGCTGAAATAGGCCTGGGCGTAGAGCTCATGCGTGGGCATGCCGCCGATATAGACGAGGCGGTCGCCGATCTTGGTGGTGATCTCGATGATGCGGTCGACCTCGCCATGCCCGTCCTTGAAGCCGATCAGATTGGGGCAGCTATCGGCGAGGCGCGCGAGGCTGTCGGCGGTGAGCAGGCAGTTGTCGCGGTTGTAGACGACGACGCCGATGCCGACCGCATCGCACACCGCCTTGACGTGGGCGATCAGCCCTTCCTGCTCGGCGAACATGAGATAGGGCGGCAGCAGCAGCAGGCCATCGGCGCCGGCGGCCTCGGCATCGCGCGCCATCTGCCTGGCGATCTCCGTGCCATAGGCGGCACCGCCGAGGATCGGCGTCTTGCCGGCACTGGCCTTGGCGGCGCGCGTCACGCGGGCCGCTTCCTCGGGCGTGAGCGAAAAGATTTCGCCGGTGCCGCCCGGGGAGAACAGGGCGCTGGCGCCGAACCCCGACAGCCACTCGACATGGCCGCGATAGGCGTCCTCGTCGAAGCGCAGATCGGCATCGAACAGGGTGACGGGGAAGGAGAGCAGGCCCGAACCGAGGGCGGACTTCACGCTTTCAGCAGACATTGTCGACATTCCGATGACAGGGGGCATTGCGCCGCAATGGGCGCGAATGTCCCGGGTTTTTGACGTATCGCGCTTCCGGACCGCAAAAGTGGCGGGCACTTCTGCCGGAAGTGCTTTTGTTAGAGCTCGCCGTTGGATTCGAGCAGGGCGGCGATGTAGCCATAGACGAAGGCGAAGGCGACGCCGCTGGGATCGCGGCCGCTGATCTTCGGCACATGGTCGGGCATGACCATGTATTTGTACCCGAGCTCCTTATAGAGCTTGAGCGAGCGGACCATGTCCATCGAGCCTTCCTCGGGGAAGGTCTCGCGGAAGGACAGCTTGTGGCCGGCGATATTGCGGAAATGCACGTTGAAGATCTTGTCGCGCTCGCCGAACCAGCGGATGACGTCGTCGACCTCGTCGCGCGGATTGTCGAGCATCTCGCCGACCGTGCCCTGGCAGAAATTGAGCCCGTGATAGGGGTTTTCATGCAGGGTGACGAATTTCTTCAGCCCGTCCACGGTGCCGAGCACGCGGGTGACGCCCTTGTAGCCGGGCGGGGTGTAGGGGTCGTGCGGGTGGCAGGCGAGGCGGATCTTGTTGGAGGCGGCGACCGGAACCACGCGGGCGAGGAAATAGTCGATGCGCTCCCAGTTCTCGTCCTCGGAGAGCACGCCGGCAAGGCCCGGCGGAGCGTTCTGGTCCATCTTCTCCCAGCGGAAGGTGGAGCCCATCGCGCCACCCCGGCCGGCCTCGTATTCGCTGCGCGGAATGCCGATCAGATTGAGGTTGTACTTGATGGCGGGGATGCCGGCGGCGGCGATGTCCTCGATCATGGTGCAGATGGCGTCGATCTGCCGGTCGCGCTCGGGGCCGGCGAGCAGGATGTCGGGGAAGACGTGCTTTTCGATCGGCTGGGAGGGCAGGGGGATCTGCGTCATGTCGAGCGTCAGGCCGAAGCTCTCGACCTTCTCGCGCAGGTCGACATAGGCCAGCCGGTTCCAGTTTCTCGGATCGCCCGGCGGGTCGGCGCTGATATGGTTGACGCCGAGCTGCGCCCAGACGCGGAAGTCGTCGTCGTCGCGCGCCGGGACCTGCGTGCCGAGATACATGAGCTGTCTCCTCCCAATTTGCTGTCATAAGACATAATATGAATTATCGGCGAGGTCGAGACCCCCGGCGCATTTTGCTGTGGGCGGGGGCGGAGCCGGGCAAGCCGTTGATTCGGCGTGAGTTTTTCTCAGGCGATGAACCGGCGGTAGCGCCGTTGGCTGCTCAACAGGTGCTCGCGCATGGCCCGGCGAGCCTCGGCGCTGTCCTGCTCGGCGACCGCCTCGAGAATGCGGGCGTGCTCGGCATGGACGCCGGCGAGATAGTCCCTGTCCTGCGCCAGGGTCGGGAACTGGCTGCGCGGGATGATGCCGGAGCCGAAACGATGGATTTCCTCGATGAAGAAGCGGTTATGAGTGCAGGCCGCGACGGCCTCGTGAAAGGCGAAATCGCTTTCGACGGTGGCGCGGGCGGCCTCGATGTCGGCGGCCATCCGCTCATGGGCGCGGCGCACCTCTCCCTCCTGCTGAGGCGAGCGGCGCTGGGCCGCGATGGCGGCGCCCTCGCCCTCGACGGCGATGCGGAATTCGAGCATTTCCAGGGTGATGGGGATATTGTCGATCTCGGGGGATGAGAGCTGTGCCAGCGGGCGCTCGATCTCGCGCACGAAGACGCCCTTGCCCTGGATCGGCTCGACGAGGCCGGCCGCGCGCAGGGCGACCATGGCCTCGCGCACCACGGTGCGGCTGACCCCGAACTCCTTTTCGAGGCGCGGTTCGGTCGGCAATTGCTCGCCGGTGCGCATGGCGCCGGATTCGATGCGCCGGCGCAGCGTCTCGACCACGGCCTCGGCCAGCCGCACGCGTCGTCTCGGAGGATCGGGCACCGGACTCATCGACAGCTCCCATGCATATGTCGTCATATGACGAATATCACGGTGCGGGCGGGTTGTCATATGCTGTTCGGGCCTGACCCCACGCGTCAGAGAACGCCGAGCTCCGCATAGACATCGGCGAGCTTGCGGCCAGCGAGGAGGGCGTCGCGGGTCTTGTCCTCGGCCATGAGCTTTTGCCGGGCGGCGGCGACCACCTGGGATTCGACGGCCTGCGGGATGACGACCACGCCGTCGGCATCGCCGAACAGGATGTCGCCGGGATGGACGAGGACACCGCCGCATTCGACGGGCACGTCGATGGCGACCACCTGGCCGCGGCCCTTGCTGTCGAGCGGGCCGATGCCGCCGTGGAAGAGGGGGAATTTCAGTGCGCGGATCTCGCGGGTGTCGCGTACCAGCCCGTCCATGATGGCGCCGGCGGCGCCGCGAACGCCGGCAACGGTGCTGAGCAGCCCGCCCCAGGGCACGATGCGGCCGCTGGCGCCGCAGGCGCAGACCGCGACCTGATTGGCGGTGAGGCTGTCGACCAGCTCGATCTCGAGCTCATAGGGATTCTCGCCTTCGGGCGGGCGCTCATAAACGTCGACATAGAGCATGGTGCGCGCGCGGCCGACCATGACGAGATCATCGTCGAGCGGCCTGATATGCGGGGGCAGGGCCTGGTGCATATAGCCCAGCCCGTCCAGCGCGTCCGAAACCAGCGCGCAGAAGAACTGCTCGCGCATCTCGGCGATCACGTCGTCATTGATGGCACTCGACATCGGCTTTCCTCCCAAAGCTGTTGCGCCAAGGGTTGTCTCGATTCGCCCGCAGGTCAAACGGTACAACTCAGAACCGGGCGCCGAGCGCCTCGCTGATATTGCGCGCCGTCTCGATGGCGGTGCGCTTCACCAGCGCCTCGTATTCGTCGTCGCGGCCGGCGAGGAACGGAATGCTGATCGCCGAAACCACCTCGCCGGTATGGTCGCGGATCGGCGCGCCATAGGATTTGATCGAGGTATTGAACTCGCCATGATCGCGCGACCAGCCCTGCTCGCGCACCAGCCCGAGCTCGCGGCGCAGGGCTTCGGGCTCGATCAAAGTGAGGTCGGTGAAGCGGGTGAGGGGGCGCGACAGCAGCTTGTCGACCTCGTCGTCGGGCAGGTTGGCGAGCAGCACCTTGCTGGCGCCGCCGGCATGGATCGGCAGGTGCTCGCCGAGCTGCGCATGCAGCGCATGCGGCTTGCGCCCGGGCGCGAAGGCCACGACCAGAACCGCGCCGCGATCATAGACCGAAACCTTCGAGGTCTCGCCCAGCGAGAGGCTGACCGATTCGAGATGCAGATGGGCCGCGCCCGCGATGCGCCCGATATGGGGGGAGGTGGTGACGTTGTCGGCGAGGGCGAGCAATCTGCGGCCGAGGACATAGTCGGAATTGTCGAGCCGGCGCACCATTTCGTGAGCCAGGAGCGAATTGAGGATCCGGTAGACGCTCGAGCGCGTGACGCCCGTTTTCTGGGCCAGCCGCTTGAGGCCGATACCGCCCGGATTGCGCTCCAGCTCGCCCAGAATCGCCATCATCCGCTCGATCGGCGGACTGCGATTCTGACGGACCAATTCGTCGTCGAGCACGGACTTGACCCCCTCCCAGAAGGGATTTAAGGATTAGCATATGAAACTCTGAGTCGCAAATATGAAACTCAGGCGACACATGGCGTAGCGCTGCAACGGAAGATGGCGGTCGGACCGATCGCCGCGGCCGGCATTCGTGCCGGCCGGTCAAGGCCGTCCATTGTAGAAGCCGAGCGCCTGTCCAAGCAGGATTTGCCGCCGCGCCGGAACGCGGCGAGCGGGTGGAGTGACGATATGTCGAGTGCCACGACCCAGAACGCCCTTCCCGAGGGCTTCAGCGCCCCGCCGCTGCCGGAGCGCAAGGTATCGCGCCGCCCGGACTGGCTGATGGCCTATATCTTCCTGGCGCCGGCCGCGGCCGTGTTCGCCGCCTTCATCGCCTATCCGCTGGTCGACGGCATCTCGACGGCCTTCTCCGACCAGATGGTCGGGCGCACGGCCGAGTTCGTCGGCTTCGACAACTTCATCACCCTGTTCTCCGACCCCAATTTCCAGCGCTCGGCGGTCAACTCGCTGGTGCTGACGCTGTCGGTGGTGGCGGTGAAGCTGATCCTGGGTCTGACCTGCGCCGTGCTGATGGTGCAGAAGATGCCCGCGCGCGGGTTCCTGCGCGCCATGGTCTTCCTGCCCTGGGCGGTGCCCGGCATGATCGCCGGCCTGTCCTGGAAGTGGATCTTCGACGAGCAGGCGGGCGTGCTGACCTATCTGGCCATGGCGCTCGGCTTCACCGACCGGCCGGTCTACTGGCTGTCGGACCCCAATGTGGGCCTGTGGTCGATCGGCATCGCCATGATCTGGCACGGCCTGCCGTTCTTCACGATGATGTTCCTCGCCGCGCTGTCCTCGATCCCGTCCGACCTCAACGAGGCCGCCGCGATCGACGGGGCCAATCCGGTGCGCCGGTTCTTCTCGGTCACCCTGCCGCAGATGCGCGAAGTGATCTTCGTGACCGTCATGCTGTCCACCATCTGGACCTTCAACTCGTTCCACATGGTGTTCGTGCTGACCGGCGGCGGGCCGGCCATGCGCACCCACATCCTGCCCACGCTGGCCTATGAATACGGCATCGTCCAGAGCCGGCTCGGCCTCGGCTCGTCGGTGCTGGTTTCGGTCATCCCGGTGTTTCTCGTGCTGATCGTGCTGCTCACCCGCCGCATGCTCAAGAACGAGAACTGAGAGGCTCATCATGGTTCAAAGCCGGACGGAAAAGCTCGTTCGCCGCATCGTCACCTTCGGGGGCGTGCTCCTGGCGCTGTTCTGGTCGCTGGCCCCGATCTACTGGGTGGTCGTGACTTCGCTGAAGACCTCGCGCGAGATCTACGCGGTGCCGCCGACGCTGTTCCCGAACAATCTGACCTTCGCCAATTTCGAGCAGGCGCTGTTCCGCTCGAACTTCCTGCAATTCGTGTGGAACAGCGCGCAGGTCGCGATCTTCGTCACCGTGCTGTCGGCGGTCATCGGCGCGCTCGCCGCCTATCCCGTGGCGCGCATGCGCTTCAAGGGCCGCTCGATCGCGGCGCGCACCATCGTCGCCGCCTATCTGCTGCCGCCTTCGCTGCTGTTCATCCCGCTGTTCCTGGTGCTGCAATCCATGGGGCTGATCAACACCAAGGTCGGCCTGGTGCTCGCCTATCTCACCTTCACGGTGCCGTTCTGCACCTGGATGCTGATCGGGTATTTCCGCACCATCCCGGCCGAGCTCGACGAGGCGGCGATGATGGACGGGGCGACGCGCTTCCAGACGCTGATGCGCGTGGTGCTGCCGATCGCGACGCCCGGCCTCGCCGTGGTGGCGCTGTTCGCCTTCACCCACGCCTGGAACGAATTCCTCTACGCGCTGGTGTTCGTGCATTCGAACGACACCAAGACGTTCACCGCCGGCCTGACCGGCCTGATCATGGGCGACACCTTCATCTGGGGTCAGCTCATGGCGAGCTCGGTCATCGCCATCATTCCGATCCTGATCATCTACATCGTGGCCCAGCGTTACATCGTCGAAGGCCTGGCCGCGGGCAGTGTGAAGGGTTGATCCACAACCACCATCTTCAACCGGAGGAGTTCCAATGAAGAAGCTCAAACTAGCCCTGCTGACATCGGCGGCCATCGCCATGTCGCCGGCCGTGCAGGCGCAGGACCTGACGATCTGGGCGCTGCAGGCGTTCAATCAGGAGGCCGACGACCTCATCACCCAGCTCGCGCGCGAGTTCGGCGAGGAGCGCGGCATCACGGTGGAGTACACGGTCGTTCCGGCCAACGTGCTCGACCAGCGCCTCGCCGCCGCCATCCAGGGCAATGCGCTGCCGGACGTGTTCATGCAGGTCGGCCAGCAGATCCAGTATTACGCCAATCTGGGCGTGACCGAGCCGCTGGACGACATCCTGGCCGAGATGCGCGCCGTCGACGGCGGCATCTATGAGAGCACCGTGTCGGCCGTGATGTACAATGACGAGGCCCACGGCATTCCGCTCGAGGTCGACGTGGTGCCGATGTTCGTGCGCACCGACCTGCTCGAATCGGTCGGAATGGGCATCCCGACGACGCTCGAGGAACTGCGCACCGCTTCGCAGGCCATCCTCGCCAACGATCCCTCGATCACCGCTTTCGGCCACCCGACCAGCACCGCCAACGACGCCGAGTCGCTGACGCGCATGATCCTGTGGTCCTATGGCGCGGCGATGTTCAACGAAGATGGCACCGAGGTCACCTGGAACTCGCCCGAGACCGTGGCCGGCTACCAGTACATCGCCGACATGTTCGAGGAAGGCACGATCCCGCGCTCGACCCTGACCTGGGACGACGCCGGCAACAACACGGCCTACCAGACCGGCCGCGCTGCCTTCATCATGAACCCGCCGAGCGTCTATCAGTGGCTCGTGGACAACGATCCCGACCTGCTCGCCGACACCGCGCTGATCCCGATCCCGGCCGGTCCGGGGGAGAAGGGCCGTTCGGCGACTTCCATCGGCGCCTTCTCGTGGATGGTCTACAACCAGTCGCCGCGCGTCGACGACGCCAAGGACTGGCTGCGCTATTTCTTCGAGGAAACCCGGTACGAGCAGATCATCGACACCGTGGGCGGTCGCTGGCTGCCGATCTTCCCGGAGCTGTTCGAATCCATGCCGCTGTTCGCGGACAATCCTGACTTCGAGCTGTTCGGCGAGATGGCCGCGGGCGGCGTCGTCGACGGCTATGCCGGCCCGCCGACCGCCTGGGTCTCGGCCGTGTTCAACGCCAAGATCGTGAGCCAGTCGATCCAGCGCATGCTCGTCGACGGCGCCAGCGCCGAGGAAGCGGTGGCCTGGGCGACCGAAGAGATCGAGAAGCTGCGCGTCTAACGACACCTTCCACGGAGCCGGGCCTAAGGGCCCGGTTCCACCGGAGCATTTCTTGTTCTGATTGAATCAGAACAAAGAGCTCCAAGTATCCCTCGGCGCCGACCAGCAGGCGCAGGGCTGACGGCTGAAACAAGGAAATCAACATGGCCGATGTCCGTCTCAGGAACGTCAAGAAGTCGTTCGGCAATGTCGAGGTGCTCAAGGGCATCGACCTCGACATCGACAGCGGCGAGTTCGTCGTCTTCGTCGGCCCGTCCGGCTGCGGCAAGTCCACCCTGCTGCGCCTGATCGCCGGGCTCGAGGAGATCACCTCGGGCACGATCGAGATCGGCGGCGAGGTCACCAACGAGATCCCGCCCGCCGGGCGCGGCATCGCCATGGTGTTCCAGTCCTATGCGCTCTATCCGCATATGAGCGTCTACGACAACATGGCGTTCGGGCTGAAGCTGGCCAAGGTGCCCAAGGCCGACCTCGACGCCCGCGTGCGCCGCGCCGCCGGCATGCTGCAGCTGAGCGACTATCTCGACCGGCTGCCGCGCCAGCTCTCGGGCGGCCAGCGCCAGCGCGTCGCCATCGGCAGGGCGATCACCCGCGATCCGCGCGTGTTCCTGTTCGACGAGCCGCTGTCCAATCTCGACGCCGCGCTGCGCGTCGCGACCCGCGTCGAGATCGCCAATCTCAAGGACGCGCTGCCCGGCACGACCATGGTCTATGTGACCCACGACCAGACGGAGGCCATGACGCTGGCCGACCGCATCGTGGTGCTCAGCGCCGGCCAGATCGAGCAGGTCGGCACGCCGATGGACCTGTATAATCGGCCCGCCAACATCTTCGTCGCCCGCTTCATCGGCTCGCCGGCCATGAACGTGATCGACGCCAATGCATCCGGCGACACCGTGCGCTTCGCCGACGGGCGCAGCGTGACGCTGCCGGGCTATGGCGGCACCGGCGAGCGTGCGGTACAGTTCGGCATCCGGCCCGAGCATCTGCGCGAGGTGCCGAAGGACGAGGCCGCGTTTACCGGCACCGTCACCAATATCGAGCGGCTTGGCGAACACGCCATCGCCCATGTCGAGCTGGGCGGCGGCAATCTGCTGGTCGCCAAGATCGCCAACGAGACCGAGGCCGCCAAGGGCAGCGAGATCGCCTTGGGCTTCGATCAAAACCGTGCCCTTCTTTTCGACGCCGACGGCAAGGCCGTCGCCCGCGCCTGACCTGGAAGACGAGATATGCTTGAAATCGCTGAATTCATCGCCCCCAAGCCGAACCCGGTGTGGAAGCTGGCCCGGCAGGCCGGCGTCGATCTGGCCGTGGCCGGGCTGCCCTTCGACAGCCTCCAGGCCGGCGAGCGCGTCTGCGACCTCGCCCCGCTCACCCGCATGAAGCAGGCCTATAACGATGCCGGCTTCGACATCCGCGTCATCGAGGCCCGCCCGCCGCTCAACCTGGCCAAGCGCGGCCTCGAGGGCCGCGACGCGGAGATCGACGTGGTGTGCGAGATGCTCACCAATATGGGCAAGCTCGGCATCCCGGTGTGGTGCTATGAATGGATGACCGACTTCAACTGGGTGCGCACCAACATGGCGACCCCCAGCCGCGGCGGCTCGGTGGTGACCAGCTTCAACGCCGACGACGTGCCGGACGACATCACCTCCAATCCTCCGATCTCGGAGGAGGAGCTGTGGACCCATCTCGAATATTTCCTCAAGCGCACCCTGCCGGTGGCCGAGAAGGCCGGGGTGAAGATGTCGATGCATCCGGACGATCCGCCGATCACCCCGATCAAGGGCGTCAGCCGCATCATGCGCACGGTCGACAACTACCAGCGCCTGCTCGACCTGGTGCCCAGCGAGATGAACACCGTCACGCTGTGCCAGGGCAATTTCACGCTGATGACCGACGATCTTCCGGGCACGATCCGCAAGTTCGGCAAGAAGATCAGCTTCGTGCATTTCCGCGACGTCGAGGGCGTTCCGACGAATTTCGCGGAAACCTGGCACGATGCCGGCAAGACCGACATGCTGGCCTGCATGAAGGCCTATCGCGACATCGGCTTTAACGGCGTGCTGCGCCCCGACCACGTGCCGACCGTCGAGGGCGACAGCAATGACGATGCGGGCTATTCGGCCTTCGGAAGGCTGTTCGCCATCGGCTATATCCGCGGGCTGCAGCAGGCGGTCTACGCCGACGCCTGATCTGGAATACGGATTGTAGATAAAAGCGCGGCGGTCGGTGACCGCCGCGCTTTTTTATTGGCTCAGGCCTGCGGCGGCAGGGGCTCGCCGATCGACAGCATCAGCCGGTTGGCCCAGTTGAAGAAGGCCGAGGCGGAGATGACGTCGGCGATGGCGAAATCATCGAGCCCTTCCTGGCGCAGCCGCTCGACATGGGCCGTGGTGAAATGCGACGGCGTGTCGGTGAGCGCCACGGAAGCGTCCCGGACGGCGTTCCAGCGCGAGCCGAGATCAGCGGAAACACCTTCGTCCAAAAGCTTCTGCACGTCCTCGCGGCGCTTCGAATGCGACGAGGCGAAGCGCGAATGCACCGAGGCGCAGAAGATGCAGCCATTGTGGCGCGAGGTGACCGTGGCCGCCAGCTCGCGCTCGGCGCGGGGCAGGCCGCCATCGGGGTTGTAGAAGATGTCCTTGTCGGCCCGCGTGCGGGCGCCGAGCACGTCGGGGTCATGCGCGAGCAGCATGAAGTATTCCGACTTGGCGCGCGAGGCGTCGACGAGACCGGCCCAGTGGCGGTCGGTCAGCTCGGATTCGGAAAGCGGGGTCTCCCACGCGGTCCAGCCGAGCTGGTCCTGGGTGAAGACATTGGGCGTTTCGGTTGCGCTCATGGCGTGTTCCTTCAGGCGGTGGCGTGCTGGCTGACGGTGGTGTCGTTCGCGGCGCCGGCCTCGCTGGCGGCGAGCGCCGACAGGCCCTCGACGAGGCGCGCCTGGAAGGCGAGGAAGGAGACGAGCTGCGACAGGGTGACGATGCCGGCGGTGGAGAAGCCGGCGGTGGCGAGGGCTTCCAGCGCCTTGCGGCTGGAATCGCGCGGGCGGAAGACGAGCAGATGCGCATGGGTCAGCGCCGCTGCCAGCCGCTCGCCGAGAAAGCGCGCATTGTCGGCGCTCGGGGCGTAGATCAGCCCGGCGCGATCCTCGCGGCTCAGCGGGCCGGCGGGATAGTTGCCATAGGGGCCTTCGGTAAGCCCGTGCTGGATTTCGGCCTCGATGACCGCGGCGATGCCGGGGCCGCCATCGGTCCAGCCGAGCAGGTTGGCATAATGGGTGTTGAGCGCGTCCTGGCGATGCAGGCCCGTGACGAAGGTGGCGACGGCCAGGCGCTCGAGGTGCGACAGCGCGCCGTCATCGGCCGGCTCGAACAGCGCCTCATAGGCGAGCTGGACATTGTCGCGCGCGACGGTTCTGTGCCGCCTGACGCGGTCGAGCCGCGAACCGGGCGTGATGCGCAAGAGTTCGTCGATCAGATCGTTGCTGCTCATCGAATGGCTTCCTTTATCTATTGGGCGAGGGTGAGGCGCGGTGCCGCTTCGGGGCGGTCCCGCCAGCCCAGCGCGGGGGCGACTTCGGCGCCGATCAGCTCGATCGAGCGCAGGATCAGTTCGTGTGGCGGATCGACGGAATGCACCTGGAACGAGATTTCGGTGGCGATATCGAGCACCGGATCGGCGGCCAGCGAGGCGACGACGTCGCCCGGCTCGCCGACATGGGTGTCGAAGTCGCGGACGAGGTCCTGGAGGGTGTCGCCGGTGCGCACATGGCCGGCGGCGGCGAAGCGGTCGGCGATGCGCCGCAGGCCGATCTCGGCCAACTCCAGCGCCCGCGCCCGCTTGTCGGCGACGAAGGCGGTACGCGAGGCGAGGATGCGCGGCTCGATGCCGCTGGGGAGCGCGGCCAGATAGGCCTCGATGACCGGCAGCTGGATCTCGGCGAGGCTCGCGTGCGGATTGTCCTTGGGGCGCGGCTGGGTGCGCGACAGCATCAGCCCATCGCCGGCCTCGCCGGCCCGCCGCCCGCCATCGACCGAGAAGGTCGCCTGCCAGATGCGCCCGAGAATGTCGCGCCCGTCCGGATAGAGCCGGTTGCCGCCGCCGACATCCTCGCCGGCGAGCGCGGCGCGCAGCCTTGCCAGATGCTCGCCGTGAATCCTGCCGCGATCGGCGCTGTCATGGCCGAAGGCGATGAAGCTCGACGGCGTGCCGCCGCTGCCCAGCCCCAGTTCCAGCCGGCCGCCGCTGAGAAGGTCGAACACGGTGGCGTCCTCGGCGACGCGCAGCGGATTGTCGAGCGGCAGGGTGACGATGCCGGTACCGAGGCGGATGCTTTCGGTACGCGCCGCCGCCGCCGCGAGAAAGACGAAGGGCGAGGGCAAACCACCCTCGTCATGGTTGAAATGGTGCTGCGCCACCCAGGCGGCGTCGAAGCCGGCGTTCTCGGCCGCAACGATCTGCTCGATCGCCAGGCGATAGCGCTCGGCGGGCGTCGTGTCGTCGAGCAGGCGGGTGAAGAAGCCGAGGCGCTTGCGAGCGGACATCATGCGGTCTCCGTGAGGGGTTGGCGGGCACGGCCCGGGATCGCCGCGATCAGGTCGCGGGTATAGTCGGATGCGGGATGTTCGAAGATCTCCCGCACGGGGCCGGATTCGACGATGCGCCCGGCCTGCATGACGCTGACCGTGTGCGCGATCTGGCGCACCACGGCGAGGTCGTGGGTGACGAAGACATAAGTCAGCCCGCGTCTGTCCTGCAGGTCGACCAGAAGGCGCAGGATCTGCGCCTGCACCGTGACGTCGAGGGCCGATACCGCCTCGTCGAGCACCAGGATGGACGGTTCGAGCACCAGCGCGCGGGCGATGGCGATGCGCTGGCGCTGACCGCCGGACAGGGCCTGCGGGCGGCGATGGAACAGTTCTTCGGCAAGCCCGACATCGGCCAGCGCCGCTGTGACGCGCTCGGCCCGTTCGGCACGCGGCAGGCGTTCGAAATTGAGCAGCGGCTCCTCGACGGTCCGGGCGACGGTCTGGCGCGGATCGAGCGAGGAGAACGGATTCTGATGGACGAGCTGGATGGTGCGGCGCAACTGGCGCAGATCCTCGGCGGAGAGGGCGGCAATGTCGCGGTCGGCGATGCGCACCGTGCCGGCGCTGGGCTGCTCGAAGCCGACCAGCGTGCGGATGGTGGTGGTCTTGCCCGAGCCGGATTCGCCGACCAGCGCATGGGTGGTGCCGGCGGGCACGGTGAAGCTGGCATCCTCGACGGCACGGAAACTGCGGCCGTCGCCGAGCTTGAAATCCTTGGCGAGGCCGGAAACGCTGACCACCGGCTCGGACGGCGCCGGCCGATCGCGATAGCTTCCGCCGGCCAGCGCCGGGGCGTCGGCGAGCAGCTGGCGGGTATAGTCCGAGCGCGGCGCGGCCAGCACGGCGCCGGTCGGGTCGGATTCCTGGATGCGGCCATGGCGCAGCACCACGATGCGCTCGGCGCGGTCGGCGGCGACGCCGAGATCGTGGGTGACCAGCAGCACGGCGGTGCCGGCCTCGCGCCTGATCTCGTCGATCAGGTCGAGGATGCGGCGCTGCACGGTGACATCGAGGGCGCTGGTGGGCTCGTCGGCGATGATCAGGCGCGGCTTGAGGGCGACGGCGATGGCGATCAGCACGCGCTGCTTCATGCCGCCCGAAAGCTCGTGCGGATACTGGTCGTAACGCAGCTCGGGTTGGGAGAGCCCGACGCGGTGGAACAGGGCGACGACCTCCTCGCGGATGGCTTTCGAATCGCGGCGCCCGGCGAGGCGGAAGATTTCCGCGACCTGCCGGCCAACCGGCAGGACCGGGTTGAGCGAGGTGCCGGGGTCCTGCGGGATCAGGCTGACCACCTTGCCACGAATGGCGTTGAAGCGCCGGTCGGACCACGAGGCGACGTCGAGCGCGCCGAGCCGGATGGAGCCGGATTCGATGCGGCCGTTCTCGGGCAGGAGGCCGAGCACCGCCTGCGCCGTGGTGGTCTTGCCCGAACCGGATTCGCCGACCAGCGCCACGATCTCGCCGGGGCGCACATCGAAGGTCACGTCATGGACGACGCGGCGATAATTGCCGTGCTCGCGATAGGCGATGGACAGATTGGCGACGGACAGCGCCGTGGCGTCGGCATCTGCCGGCGCGATGTCTTCGAGCAGCGCCATCACGATCTCCGCAGCGCCAGGCTGATGCGGTTGGCGGCCAGCACCACGAGGATGACGGCGAGACCCGGGAAGGTGGTGAGCCACCATGCCGTGGTGAGGTATTTGCGGCCCTCGGCGATCAAGAGGCCCCATTCGGGCGTCGGCGGGGGCGCGCCGTAGCCGAGAAAGCCGAGGGTGGCGATGGCGAGAATGGCGATGCCGAATTGCAGCGCCGCATAGGCCGCCACCGTGCCGAGGCTGTTGGGCAGCACATGGCGCCACAACACGGCGAAGAAGCGCCCGCCGCTGCCGAAGGCGGCCTCGACATAGTCGGAGCGGCGCACGCGCACGACCTCGGAGCGAGTGAGGCGGGCGAAGCTCGCGACCGAGGTGGCGCCGACCGCGATGGCGACATTGGTGGTGCCGAAACCGAGGATGATGATGATCGAAAGCTGGATCAGGAGGCCCGGTACGGAGAGCAATGTGTCGACGAGGCGCATCAGGATATCGTCGACCAGCCGGCGGCTCGAGCCGGCGACCAGCCCGATGGTGGTGCCGCCGATCAACCCGACGGTAACCGCGATCAGCGCGCCGCTGAGCGAGTGGACGGCGCCGTAGACGATACGGGCCAGCACGTCGCGGCCGATCTCGTCGGTGCCCAGCCAGTGCTCGGCGCTGGGCGGGCGCAGCTGATTTCCGGCGATGCCGATGGTGCCCGAATGCGGCGTGAACAGGCCCGGTGCCAGTGCGAAGGCGATGGCGGTGGCGAGGACGATCCAGGCCAGCACCATCGTCGGATCAATCCGCTCCTTGGGCAGGCGAAACCCGAAAACGCGCGGCAGGGTGGCTTGCGGCAGTTCGATGGCGCTCATGGCGTGGCTCCGAGCTTGCGCTTGAGGCGCGGGTCGATGAGCGGTGCGACGAGGTCGACCGCGAGG
>JAEWHZ010000342.1 GCA_023387585.1 Pseudomonadota bacterium | reverse complement strand
TTCAACGAATCGGCACGCCTCGCTCTGCCGGTCATGGTCTTCGTCGGCAATGGCGGCTGCATCCAGATCCATTCCGGCCCCATCGCCGAGATCAAGCCCATGGGCCCCTGGCTCAACGTCATGGACCCCGATTTCCACCTGCATCTGCGGCTCGACCACATCGTCAGCCTGTGGGCGGTGCGCAAGCCGACCGCCGACGGCCATGTCACCTCGGTCGAGGCCTATGGCGCCGATGGCGACCTGATCATCCAGTTCTTCGGCAAGCGCCACGAGGGCGTGGACGAACGCCTCGAATGGCGCGCCCTCGTCGAAGCCCTGCCCCTGTCGACCCTCACCGCCGCCTGAGCCCGATCATGTCCCTTTCCGTCCGTTCCCGTCTCGCGCTCCTGCCCCTTCTGGCGCTTTCCGCCACGCCCGCTCTGGCACTCGAACCATTCGATGACACCTCGCGGCTCGTCGCCATCGGCGGCTCGCTGACCGAGATCGTCTATGCGCTCGGCAAAGAGGATCTGCTGATCGCCCGCGATTCGACCGCCTATTATCCGCCCGAGGCGCTGGAGCTGCCCGATGTCGGCTATATGCGCGCGCTCTCGCCCGAAGGCGTGCTCTCGGTCGACCCCTCGGCCATCCTCGTCATCGAAGGCGCCGGCCCGGTCGAATCCCTCGACGTGCTGCTCGAAGCCGGCGTGCCGATCCAGATGGTGCCCGAGGGCTTTTCGCATGACAGCGTCACCGAAAAGATCCGCGCCGTGGGCGAGGCGATCGAGGCCGAAGCAGAGGCCGAGGCGCTGATCGCCGAGATCGACGCCGGCCTGTCCGCCGCCGAAGCGCTGACCGCCGGCATCGAGCAGAGCAAGCGGGTGCTGTTCATCCTGTCCATGCAGGGCAATTCCATCCAGGCTTCCGGCACCGGCACCGCCGCCCACGGCATCATCGCGCTGGCCGGCGCCGAGAACGCCATCACCGAATATGAAGGCTATCGCCCGCTGTCGGACGAGGCGATCATCGCCACCGCCCCGGACGTGATCCTGATGATGGATCGCGGCGGCGACCACGGCGCCTCGATCGAGACCGTGCTGGCCCATCCGGCCATCTCGCAGACCCCGGCCGGCCAGTCGGGCGCGATCGTGCAGATGGATGGCGGCTATCTGCTCAATTTCGGCCCGCGCACCGCCGAGGCCGTGACCGAATTGGTGCACTTCATCTATCCGGAGCTGTAACATGGCCGAGCTCGCGGCCCCCGCGCCCCTGTTCGCCGCCCGGCGCAGCGAAGGCGACCGGTCCGGGCTCGGACGGGCCGCAATCGTCGTGCTCGCCCTGCTGCTGGCCGCCACCTGCATGCTGTCGCTGACCAGCGGCGCCACCGACGCGGCCTTTTTCGACGTGCTGCTCGACGCGGTGCGCGGCACCGACCACGCCTCGGCGCGCGACACCGTCGTCATCGTGTCGATCCGCCTGCCGCGGCTCATCCTCGGCATGCTGGTCGGCTCGGGCCTTGCCGTCTCGGGCCTGTTGATGCAGGGCCTGTTCCGCAATCCGCTGGCCGATCCGGGCCTGGTCGGCGTGTCCTCCGGCGCCGGGCTCGGCGCGGTGTCGCTGATCGTGCTCGGCGGCACCGCGCTCGCGCCCGTGGCCGCCATTCTCGGCATCTATGCCATCCAGCTCGCGGCCTTCGGCGGCGGGCTCGCCACCACCTTCATCCTCTACCGCGTCGCCACCCGCAACGGGCAGACCGCCATCGCCACCATGCTGCTCGCCGGCATCGCCATCGGCGCGCTGTCGGGCGCCATCACCGGCATGATGGTCTATGTCGCCAACGACCAGCAGCTGCGCGACCTCACCTTCTGGGGCCTCGGCTCGCTGGCCGGCGCCAACTGGACCAAGGTGCTCGCCTCCGCGCCCATCATCGTTGCGGCGCTGGCCGCCTCCTTCCTGCTGCGCCGTGGGCTCAACGCCCTGACGCTGGGCGAGGCCAGCGCCCATCATCTCGGCGTCAACGTCGAATGGCTCAAGCGCAGCGCCATCGTCACCGTCGCCGCCGCCACCGGCGCCTCGGTCGCCGTGTCGGGCGGCATCGGCTTCGTCGGCATCGTCGTGCCGCATCTGCTGCGCCTCGTCATCGGGCCGGACCACCGCTATCTGCTGCCGGCCAGCGCCCTGCTCGGCGCCACCTTCCTGCTCGCCGCCGATGCCGTCAGCCGCACCATCGTCGCCCCGGCCGAGCTGCCGATCGGCATCGTCACCGCCACGGTCGGCGGTCCTTTCTTCCTGTGGGTGCTGCTGGCGCGCCGCAACCGTCTCGCCTGGTAACCGCATGAGCCTTCTTGCCGAAAACCTCGTCGTCACCATCGGCCGGCGCGATCTGGTCGCCGCCGAGCGCTTCGAGGCGCTGCCCGGCGAGATCACCGCCGTGGTCGGCCCCAACGGCTCGGGCAAGACCACGCTCTTGCGCGCGCTGGCCGGCGACCACAAGCATGCCGGCCGCATCAGCCTCAACGGGCTCGACATCGCGACGACGCCCCCGGCCCGGCTGGCGGCCATGCGGGCCGTGCTGCCGCAATCGACCACGCTGACCTTTCCCTTCACCGTGCATGAAGTCGTTTCGCTCGGCCTGTCCGCCGGCCTCTCCGGCCTGTCGCAAGTCGAGCGCGCCGACCTGCCGGCCCGCGCCCTCGAGCGCGTCGACCTCGCCGGCTTCTCCGGCCGCTACGTGTCCGAGCTGTCGGGCGGCGAGCAGCAGCGGGTGCATCTGGCGCGCGTCCTGTGCCAGGTGTGGCTGCCCGTGCTCGACGGCCGGCCGCGCTTCCTGCTGCTCGACGAGCCGATCTCCAGCCTCGACATCCGCCATCAATTGCTGGTCATGCAGATCGCGCGCGATTTCGCCGATGCCGGCGGCGGCGTCGTCGCCGTGCTGCACGACCTCAACATCGCCTCGCTGTTCGCCGACCGCATCGTCGGCATCGCGCGCGGCAAGATGGCCGCCTCCGGCCCGCCCGCCGAGGTCGTCACCAGCGCCTTCGTCGACACGCTCTTCGACTGCCCGCTCGAGGTCGGCGCCACCCCGCCGCCCGGCATCCCCTTCGTGCTGCCCGCCCGTCGCGCAGCCCCATCCCCTGCGAGACCCTGACATGCTCAACCGCTCCCTGCCCGCATTGCTCGCCGCGCTCTGCCTTGCCGTGCCCGCCTTCGCCCAGACCGAACCGGCGCCCGAGCCCGCGCTGTCCCTCGAGCTGAACGATCTCAGCCCCGCCGACGCCGGCTGCCGCGCCACCTTCGTCGCCGCCAACAGCCTCGATGCCGACATCGACCGCACCGCGCTCGAAATGGCCCTGTTCGACCGCGACGGCATCATCGAGCGCATCGTCATGCTCGAATTCGCCGATCTGACGCGCGGCCGCACCAAGGTGCTGCAATTCGTGCTCGACGGGCTCGACTGCGCCGATCTCGGGCGCGTGCTCGTCAACGCCGCCTCCGCCTGCGAAGGCCCGGCCGAACGGAGCGCCTGCCTTGATTCACTGGTCACCAGTTCCCGCCCCGAAATCGTGTTCGGGCTCTGACCCATGGAGACGGCGCACGATTTCTCCATCATCGGCCTGTTCATGCAGGCCGACTGGGTCGTCAAGTCGGTCATGGTCGGCCTGCTGCTGGCCTCCATCTGGTGCTGGGCGATCATCGCCAACCGCCTCGCCGTCATCGCCAGGGCGCGGCGCGAGATGGCCGCGCTCGACGCCGCCCTGCGCGAGGCGAAGACGCTCGAGGATCTGGGCCGGCGCATCGACGCCATGAGCTCCACGGGCTTTTCGGACGTCTTCGAGGCGGCGATGACCGAATGGGAGCGCTCGGCTGAAATCTCCGCCGTCTCCGAGGACGGGCTGCGCCAGCGCATCGCCACGGCGCTCGAGCTCGCCGTCTCAGAGCAGGGCGCACGCCTCACCGGGCGGCTGGGCAACCTCGCGACCATCGGTTCCGCCGGCCCCTTCATCGGCCTATTCGGCACGGTGTGGGGCATCATGAACGCCTTCACCTCCATCGCCGAGCAGCAGAACACCTCGCTCGCCGTGGTCGCGCCCGGCATCGCCGAGGCCCTGCTGGCCACCGCGCTCGGGCTGGTCGCCGCCATCCCGGCCGTCATCGCCTACAACAAGATCGGCGGCGATATCGGCGCCCTCACCGCGCGCCTCTCCGCCTTCGCCGAGCGCCTCGCCGCGTTGATGTCGCGCCTGCGCGACGCCGAGAGGGCCGCCTGATGGGCATGATGACCTCGTCCCGCAAGCACCGCCCCGGCGGTGTCGCCCCCATCGGCGAGATCAACGTCACCCCGCTGGTCGATGTCATGCTGGTGCTGCTCATCGTCTTCATGGTCGCCGCCCCGCTGATGACCATGGGCGTGCCCATCGAGCTGCCCCAGGCCGCCGCCAACCCCATGCCGGTCGAGCGCAAGCCAATCACCGTCACCGTCGAGCCCGACGGGAGCCTGTCGGTCAATGGCGATGCCGTCACCCTCGAAACGCTGGCCGCCAGGGTCGCCGAGCTCAGCGGCGAGGACACCGACGAGCGGCTCTATGTGCGCGGCGATTCCAGCGCCAGCTATGGCGAGATCATGCAGGTCATGGGCACGCTCTCGGTCGCCGGCCATGCCGAGATCGGGCTGATCACCCTGCCGCGCCAGGCGAACTGATGCGCCTCGCGCTGCCAGGCTCGGCACTTTTCCATCTCGGCGCCATCGCCCTGATCGTCTTCGCCTGGCCGGGCGCCGAGCCCGACGACTCTCCGCCCGCCGGCTCGGTCGCCGTCTCGCTGATCAGCGTGTCGAGCTTTGCCGCCAATGCCACCGAGATCGTCGCCAGCGATGCCAGCGTCGCCGCGCTCTCGGCCGGCTCTTCCGTCACCAGCGTGCCCCCGGCCGAAGCGCCCACGCTGACGCCGGCAGAACCCACCCCGGTCGAGACCCGCGCCGAGACCGTCGAGCCCGTGCAATCTCCCGAGCCGGCGACCGCGACCCCCACCGAGACCGCCGAGCCGCCGCCGCCCGAGACCGCCGAGCTCACGCCGGTCGGGACGACGCCGCCGTCCGAACCCGTCGCTCAGCCTCCGGCCGAGACCACGGAACCGGCCACCGCCGCCGATGCCGAGCCCGTCGCACCCGCTGAGAGCATGCCGCTCGACGCCGTGCCGCCCATCGAGGCGCAGTCCGTCCTCACCGTCGCCTCGGCGAATGCCGTCATCGCCGCCACCGCCCGCCCGGTGGCGCCGCAGGCGCAGGCCGCCGCCGCCCCTCCGCCCGAAAGCATCGCCGCGCTGCAGCCCACGGCGACCCTGAGCCCCGATTCGGTGACCGAGCAGCGCGTCGCGCCCGTTCCGGCCACGCTGACCATCGAGCGCACCAACCGCCCCATCGCCACCGCCCCGCCGCCGGCTCGCCCCACCCCCCAACCGACCCAGCAGCGACAGCCCCGCCCGCAGCCTCCGGCCCCCAGCCAGGCCGGCTCGGGCGGCAACGCCGCCGCCGATTCCGTCGCCAGCCACGGCGGCGCCCGCCAGCAATCCGATGCCGGCGCCGGCGGCGAGGCGGCGGCCGCGCGCTATACCAGCCAGGTGCTCTCCGCCGTGCGCCGGGCGCTGCGCCGGGTCAACGGCGCGCGCGGCGAGGTGCTGATGCGCTTCACCGTCAACGCCGGCGGCCAGCTCACCTCGGTCTCGGTGCGCCGCTCCTCCGGCAACGCCGCTATCGACGCCGCCGGCACCGCCACCGTCCAGCGCGCCAGTTTCCCGCCCATCCCGCCGCAAACCGGACGCAGCAACTGGACCTTCGACATCCCGCTCGCCTTCGGTGGCTGAGCTCTCCCGGCATCATATAAAGAAATCTTTATATCCCGGTTGACACCGCCCACGCCCTGCGCCATCCTTTGCTCGTCCATGGTCCCCGCGAGGGGATAACAGGGAATCCGGTGCCGGCCCTCGGCCCAAGTCCGGAGCTGCCCCCGCAACTGTCGGCGGAAACGGGCGTCCAGCGTGCCACTGGCGTTTCAGGCGTTTCACGCGCCTGATGCTGGGAAGGCGGACGTCCGGTTCGATCCGCGAGCCAGGAGACCTGCCATGGAAATGATGACCCACTTCAGGTCGATCGGGCGGATCGGCGAGAGGACCAGACCATGACGAGCCTTCGTCACCGTTTCCGAATGCGCAGCTGACCCGGCCTTCCGCCGGCTCACCCATCCGTTTCCGTTCCGCCCGCGCCCTCGCGCCGGGCCTGTTTGCGCATCGAAAGACTCATGACCCGTTCCAGCAATCTCGGCTTCCCCCGCATCGGCCTTCGCCGCGAACTCAAGAAGGCGCTCGAATCCTACTGGAAGGGCGATGGCGACGCCGCCGCCCTCCACGCCAGCGCCAAGGAGCTGCGCGCCCGCCACTGGCGGCTGCAGCGCGATGCCGGCATCGACATCATCCCCTCGAACGACTTCTCCCTCTACGACCACGTGCTCGACACCGCGGTGCTGCTCGGCGCCATCCCGCCGCGCTTTTCCGGCATCGCCGATCCCGACCGGCTGTATTTCGCCATGGCCCGCGGCACCGATGCCGCCCCGGCCATGGAGATGACCAAGTGGTTCGACACCAATTACCATTTCATCGTCCCCGAGCTGCACGAGGGCCAAAGCTTCGCGCTCGACGCCGGCAAGCCGCTCGCGCATTACCGCGAGGCGAAGGCGCTCGGCATCGAGACCCGCCCGGTCGTGGTCGGCCCCGTCACCTTCCTCAGCCTCGCCAAGACGAGGGATGACGGGCTCGATCCGCTCGACCTGCTCGACGCCGTGCTGCCGGTCTATGCCGAGCTGTTCGAAAAGCTCGCCGCCGAGGGCGCGCAATGGGTGCAGATCGACGAGCCCGTGCTGGTGCTCGATCTGACGGACAGGCAGAAAGCCGCCTTCGAAAAGGCTTATGCCGTGCTCGCCGGGGCCGGCCCGAAACTGCTGCTCGCCACCTATTTCGGCGATCTGCGCGACAACACCCGGCTGGCCGCGAACCTGCCGGTCGCCGGGCTGCATATCGACCTGGTGCGCGCCCGCGATCAGCTCGATGCCGTCCTCGCCGCACTCCCAGCCGACAAGACGCTCTCCGTCGGCGTCGTCGACGGGCGCAATATCTGGCGCACCGATCTGGAGGACGCCTTCGCCCTTGTCGGCCGCGTCTGGGACCGCATCGGGCCGGACCGGCTCGAGATCGCCCCCTCCTGCTCGCTGCTGCACAGCCCCGTCGATCTCGAGGCCGAGACCGCGCTCGACGACGAGTTGAAATCCTGGCTCGCCTTCGCGCGGCAAAAGCTCGACGAACTGGCCGCGCTCACCCTCGCCATGCAGAAGGGCCGGACCGCCGCCAAACCCGCCTTCGAGGCCAGCGCCGCCGCCATCGCCGCGCATAAAGCCTCCCCGCGCATCCACAGGCCCGAAATCGGGGCCCGCGCCGCCGAGGCGATCGCGCTCGAGCGCGCCTCGCCCTTCCCAACGCGCCGCGACCGGCAGCGCGCCCGCCTCGCCTTGCCCGCCTACCCCACCACCACCATCGGCTCCTTCCCGCAGACCCGTGAGGTGCGCGAGGCGCGCGCCGCCTTCCGCAAGGGCACGCTGGACCGGGCCGGCTACGACGCCTTCCTCGAGGCCGAGACCGAAAAGGCGGTGCGCATCCAGGAAGAGCTCGGCCTCGACGTGCTGGTGCATGGCGAATTCGAGCGCAACGACATGGTCGAGTATTTCGGCGAGCAGCTCGACGGCTTCGCCTTCACCGGCAACGGCTGGGTGCAGTCCTACGGCTCGCGCTGCGTCAAGCCGCCGGTGATTTATGGCGACGTCTCGCGCCCGGCGCCGATGACGGTGCGCTGGTCCGCCTTTGCCGCCGCCCTCACCGACAGGCCGATGAAGGGCATGCTCACCGGCCCGGTGACCATCCTGCAATGGAGTTTCGTGCGCGTCGACCAGAAGCGCTCGGAAACCTGCCGCCAGATCGCGCTCGCCATCCGCGACGAGGTGCTCGACCTCGAAAAGGCCGGCATCGGCATCATCCAGATCGACGAGCCCGCCCTGCGCGAGGGCCTGCCGCTGCGCCGCGCCGACTGGGACGCCTATCTGCGCTGGGCCGTCGACTGCTTCCGCATCAGCGCCTCCGGCGTCGCCGACGACACGCAGATCCACACCCATATGTGCTATGCCGAGTTCAACGACATCATGCCCGCCATCGCCGAGATGGACGCCGACGTGATCTCGATCGAAACCTCGCGCTCGGACATGGATCTGCTCGAGGCCTTCCGCGACTTCCACTACCCCAACGAGATCGGCCCCGGCGTGTGGGACATCCATTCCCCGCGCGTGCCCGCTCAGGCCGAGATGGAAGCCCTGATGAAAAAGGCCGCGCAGGGCATCCCCGCCGACCAGCTCTGGGTCAACCCCGATTGCGGCCTGAAAACCCGCAACTGGCCCGAAGTCGAAGCCGCCCTCGCCCACCTCGTCGCCACCGCCCACGCCCTGCGCGGCTGAGGCATCGAACGTCGCTTTGGCCCTGCCGTCATCCGACGGCGGGACCCCTGTTGCCTTCGCCGGCAAGGCATGGTCATGCGGAGCATGACCAACACACCCCACCGAGCCCCCGATGCTGAACATTGAAGGCCACGCCATCGTCTCGACCGACGGCATGATCGCCGATGCCGAGGGCGCCTATCCGGCGGCGCTGCGCAACGATGCGGACTGGCGGCACTATCAGGCAGCCCTCGATGCGTCCGTGCTCACCGTCATCGGGCGGCGCGGGCATGAACGGCACGAGAATCCCGGCCGGCGCCGGCTGGTGCTGACCCGCGCCGTCGCCGCGCTGACACCGGACCCGAGCGATGCGAACGCCACCCTGTGGAATCCCGCCGGCATCGGCTTTCACGACGCTCTCTTTGCGCTCGGCATCGCCCGCGGCACCGTCGCCATAACCGGTATCTTCGATCTGTTCGCGCCGCTCTACACCGGCTTCGCGCTCAGCGAACGCCACGACCTGCTGCTGCCGGGCGGCACGCCCTGCTTCGCCTCCGGCCATCCGCGCGCGGCGCTGGCCGATGCGGGCCTTCATCCCGCCCGCGTCGACATTATCGATACCGTCCCGATGGTCACCACCACGCATTGGCGGCGCCCCGGACTCACGGCGGATTTGGCGGCTGATAGACCGGCAGCGCGTTGAGCCGCTGCTGCAATTGCATCTGCAGCAGGCTGCGGTTCAGCGCATCGATCTCGATCCGCTGCTGGCGGCTTCTGGTCGTCTCGGCCAGTTCGCGCTGAAGGCACAAGACGCGCTGGCGCTCGGCCTCGATCTGTTCGGCCGTGCTTCCTGTCGCCGCCGGCGGACATGCCGCCTGCGCCGGCACGGCGGCCAGCAGGCCGATGACAACGATCAGTGCAAGATGCTTTGTTCCCATCTCCCGAGCATGCGGCGGAACCCGTCCCCAGGCAAATCACGAGATATTGGCGGTTTCCCCAACGCCTGCATTGGAATATCCATCAGGCCCCGGCCACACGCAGGAGACGCCATGCCGACGGAAAACCTTACGCCGATCGGGCTCGGAATCGCCGCCATCGTCGTGCTGTGGCTGGTCTTTTCCATGATGCGCAGGATGTTCGGGCTGGCGCTCGTCATCGCGCTGGCCGCCGGCGCCTGGTACCTTTGGAGCAACCCCGAAGCCCAGCGCGCCACGATGAATTTCTTCAACATCTGAAGGCGGCGCCGATGCACCGCCCGGATCACCAAGTGCTTGAAAACAATGGTGGGTGCGACAGGGCCGACCACCAACCCACCAAAGGCCCAGAAATCCAGGGACTCAGGTGACACGAGTGAGGTAGAATGCCTCACTTTGATGTCTCACCTGTAGCAGCCGAACGGTGGGCATGACAAGGCGAGAAGCGGTGGAGACGAGCGGGGCGTCCACCATAACCTGAAAGCCCGGACGTGCTGGGTCTGTAGGATGGGCGATGGTCAACAATGTACCACCTGCTATGCTCACCTTGGCAGATGGCCGACGGGAAGGCAATGCAACGGAAAGGTATGCGGAACAGCGTCTTTCAAGTGGAGGTGGTACGTCGATTGAGGAGTAACAGGTGCTACGCCAGAAGATGCATGCTGCCTTTGGCACCAACGTCCATGTCTCCGCTGCACGAGCGCACTTAGGTATGAGGAGCAGACATTAGCTCTTGCCTTGGGTCTATGTTTCCGAGATCAACGTCGCTTAGTACTAAGCTGTTGTGAAAGCATATCCGTCCGACATGGAGATAGTAGTGGCTCCAACACGAGTGCCTGGTGGTCTTTTGTTTGGTCCTAATGGATCAGAAAAATCGTATCTATCGATGGACCAGCATCGAGGTGCCGGATCAAGACACAAGAACACTTGGCGGTCGGACTTTTCGCCACCTGAAGAATACACGCTGTTCAACGAGTGTGACGCGAACCAGTGGTCATGCACTCAAGGACACATGTGGGGGATCGTAGAGGGGGGGAAGCGACTGTTGGGTACATCAGAGGAACGCCTAAGCTTCTGCCCCTGCAATACAAACCCAACCGTCCCTTGGCACGGATATCCGTTCGCCAGCGCTGACGCGGACTACGAAGTGCCAGAGTGCATTTTGGAGAAATGGTTGAACTGCGGGGTCATCACGAAGATAACTGCTCGGCGCATTCGGGGCGGAAAGCTATGAGGTTCAAGCGGCTCATTCTACCAGGCGATTTTGTCGAAGCCTTCTTGTACTTCGACTTTCTATGGCTTGTTCACGAAGCGGGTGACGTTTGGGCGTTCGATATAGCTGCGTGCATGCACGCAAAATTCCCTTCGGACGCAGACACCGCAACTATGGTGTTTGCTCGCAATGACCTGCTCAGCAGCAATTCAACGTTTGAGAATTTTGAAGATTTTTCTCCAGCAGTAAGGGCGTTCATTGATCAGGGTGATGTAGAACTCACACGCGAAGAGCTAGAGCGCTTCTCTCGCATATTCGACACTAAAATCGATGCAAGATCGGTTCTGGATATGCGCTGTTATTACTCTCGTGCCTATATAGCTACTGAGAAATCGGTCGTTCAATTCAAGCTTTTTGGTCGTGATCAACTAGCTCACGTTTCTGTTGGTGCTAGAGCCAACGGACAATTGGGTGGGGTGAAGGTGCATGATGCGAAATGCTTGCAGTTTCGTAGCCAATATGGAGTGATCAGTGCTGCGTGCGGGACCGACGGTGCTTGGTATGCCCGCGAGGCGAGTAGCGGTCTGGATACAGGATGGACGGCGAAGTTCGAAAAGTTCGCGACAGTTTCGCACGCTACAGAATTCGTCGCTGACCGGCTAACCAGTATTGCTAGCTTCAAGAAGCTAGACGTATTTAGGACAAAGCGGCAAAATTCTAACCGCATCCAAACGAAACCGCCGATTGATTCTGGGAGTGAAGTAACAGAACGGGAGGAGATTACGGAGGTCTCCGGTATCGACGAGGACATCGAGGCCGGAGTGGCTAAAGAACTGAGCCAGGCTTCATCTACGGTGGAATTTCCCCCAGTTAAGCTATTTCTCACTCGCAATGTCTTGTTTGCTTTTCACGCAAATGCCGCCGTCACGACCATCCGACTTGCTGACCATGGAGAAGTTGTAGCGCCACGGGCGCGCCAGGTTTCGAAGTCTCCTGGACCGGTTCTGTCTTCGTCCACCTCCTCTTTAGGACTTTTGATCGAGCTTGATGAAGCTGTTTGCGTGCTGAGCGGTAACCGATGGCAACAAATATATGACGGTCCAGTATACTCAGTGAGAGGATACCCAGGCGCTAAATGGTATCGACGGTTGGTAACAGCAGTTGGCGACGGTAGAACTGAGCTAATTTTCTCAGCAACCGAGCGTAGGACCTAGCTAGGTTGTTGGTCCTTTCACTCCTTACTCGAACGTGGCGTTTTGGCTTCGTTCTTCCTCTGCCTCTTCTCGTTCCATTCTTGCAGCGATCTCTTCCAAGCGGCTTCTGTGAGCAGCAACCAGTTGACTGACCCCATCATCCGAAGAGGTACTAAGTTCGTCAAATATTGAGAGCCTCTCTCTCAACTTTGCAGCTCTAGAACCAGACCAGCTCATGGGCAGTAGTCTAGCAACATACGCACTTAATACACTTTCTTTGTCAGGAGCGTTTTGGAAAAGCGCCAGAGCAATGCTTGATAAGCGCTTAGGTCCTTCGCCCGGTGCATAAAGTAGGCAGGTTTCCGCAAGGAACGTGTAACGATCCTCAGGAGATGCATTACACCACTCCAGAGCCTGGTCCGTAGGGACCGACGCCATCGGACGCTGATCGCGATCACTGTCCCTGTTAGCCGCTAGTTCATACGCAGTTTGATAGCTGCCATCGTCATCAGGCACGTAGATGGCGTTGAGGGTCAACATTGGCCGAAGCTTGAAGAAGGGTTTCAGAAACTGGCCGCGCCGGTATGCGTATACCCGACCTTTAGATTTCTCCCAGCGGATGAAGTTGTTAAGAATAGCTCCGTCGGCTTCTGATGCTTCGTTCTTAGTAAGAGCAAACGTCAGCAGCTGATCCAGATGATGGTCTGCCATCGGGTCTCGCGTATCGAGAGCGTCTAAGTTGAGATCAGAGAAGAAACTTCTGATGAACGTTGCAAGGTCTTGCACGAACTGTTCGCCCTGTTCATGTGCTGAGTGTGCGGCCATGCCAAGGACATCGATGGCTGTTGCAGGTCCCGTAGGCAGGGACGCAATACCGCTTATCAGCTCGCCGATCGTTTCGATATCGAGGGGAGAAGTTGCTCTGCCGAGCGAAAGATATCTGTACTGATGATCGGGAGCTAACCCTACGGATAGGGATTGCATTATGCGTTGAGCGCCCGGACCTTCTAGACCTATTGCGCACTGAAGTTCTGGAAACCAGGGGCCCCAAACATCATCTGCAATGGCATCGTCAAGGAATGCATCAGTTCCCTCTGGATCGACCGAATGCCAGCCGCTCAAGAAACCCCTCAAGGGGATCATGTTCACCTTTGCTGCACCTAATGAGGTGATGATCTTCCTAAGCTCGGCCAGAAATTCGTGAGGGTCTCTAATCCCCTTCCCCAGCCCGACGCCAAAGCGGAAAGACTTGTCGGTAGTAGTGTCGGAAAACAGCTCCGGTAGCAGGGCAGTCCAGACGCTAAAGTCGGCTGCGGCAAGTTGACCAAGCCTCTCAGCTTCATTCTGTGCCTTCAGATAGTTTGGGACGCTGTCCTTGCCTTCATCATCATCCTCTAAGAAGTCGAGGGTTGACGCCCCGCGGGTCAAGACCTTCCCTCGGATCAGGCCTGAGAGGTCCTTCGGTGCTAGTAGCCGTTCCAGTTCCTTGAGCCGCTGCAGCACTGGGGAAGGCAGCTTGTCTTTACCCCAGTAGAGGGTTTCACGGACGCCGATCCAACCTTCCGGCCAATCGCCCTCTGCCAACAAGCTAGTTGTCAAGACTTCAAGCTCATCAAACATCCCGGCACTTCTGCAGAGACTACGAAACGACTGGCCTAGAATGCGAGTGACTTCGCCTTTCAACTCCGGCTTTGTTCTTACAGCCTCTAGTGCTGTCTCAATGAAGCTGTTGTACCAGCGCTTGACGTCTTCGCCTGTCCGGGGTGACCACCCGTAATCCCGCTTACGCGAGCCAAAATCGAACTCGTAGTGCGAGCTGAAATGTTCTGCCTCCAGCGCCTGGTCTAGGGCTGATAGACCAGTCCTTCTCTCGTAGTCATCAGTGCTAGAGAGCAACTTCATCACTAAGTTGGCGCGCATTTCAGGAGGCGCGTGAGTGCCCGACAGGTGGCAGGTGAACAGGGACGCAATAACGTCCTTTGATTGCTCCTTCTGATCCTCACATTTTCCCAAGGCCAACAGCACTGCAAGTGCACGCTCAAACATTGCAGGCTCATAGGCAATCAATCTAGCTAGTAGGACGAAATCGCGGATGGCGTGGTGATGAAGCCTTTGAAACTCCCCCCTGCTGATTGCACTTTCTAGGCCCCCCAGTGCCGCTGACGGATCAACCGGAGTAACATTCTTCAGTATCTGCTTCCCGACTTCATCCAAGGTTTCCAGTTGATTGAGCCGGCCGCCAGGAGAAAGTAGGCCTGCCACTATGGTGCGCGCATCCTCTGAGCCATGAAGGTACCCTAATCTGCGGGAAAATGAACGTGCCATCCTGTCTGGTGCTTCAGTAAGTAGTGCCTTGATAACCAGCGAATGCGGGTAGTTTGCTAACGCTCTGGCTGCAAGTCGATTTGCAATCGCGTGAGGAAGCACTGCACGCCATCTCCCGCGTTGCTGTACCAGGCCTCGTCTTTGCAGCTCCGCTATATTTCGATACAGCGCAGAGGTGGAGACGTCCGCTATGTTAGCTAGTCGGCTGAGTTCCGAGTTGTTGGAGGTATCTTCCCCATCGAACGAATAGAGCAGACTGGCAATCTCTGCCGCTATTAGCAGTTCTTCACTTTCCGTGTGTTTCTGATGGAACAGCCGCCTAAAGAGTGCCTCGTCCCCCAGGCGTGCCAAATCGTCTGCACGTTCTGAAGCTGATGCTAATGCGAAGGCAACTCGGGCGTTTCCATCAGAAAACTCTGCAATCCGTTCGACGTCATTGTTGGACAAATAGGAGTGTCTGCGTTTCAGCAGTTCCTTGATTACTTCCTCCGAAGTGCCCTCTAGCCGATAACAGGTTGTTCCCTCCGGTAGATCGTCTCTAATGTCGTATTCGATCGTGATCAGGCTAACCGGAGCGGAACTTTTCGCTAGCAACTCAGCGAGGCGCGAATGCACGTCCTGACCGCAGTTATCTACAACGACAACTGTTTCTCGACCGCCTTCGCATAGCGCCTCGATCATCGCAGTGGGTTGTGGGTCAATTTGGTCTGACAGGTCGGCGTAGACGGCGGTATCAGGTGCTAGCGCATCGACGTTGGTTACAATCCGGTTATCAAAGAGTGCTTGGACCATCCGGGTCTTCCCCACACCTGACAGCCCGACCAAACGAACTGTGCGCTTCAAAGCAAGTTCAGACCTGATGGCGTTGATTGCAGTCAAGACATCCGTGCCAGTATCGGTGTTGGGGGTGAACACCTTGACTTTGTCATCCAGCAGATAGACCGCATCTGGATCGTCTTCGCGATAAGCCCATGGTCCATATGGTCGCCAGCCGGTATGCGGCTTACCTAAAGCCGTTTTCGTCCAGATTACCAAAGCTGGATACTGTTCTACCCAACTCGCAATGCGCCTGCTGTCTAGAAAGTCTAGGTGCAGCTTTCCGGCTACGCCATATGTAGCCACGGTGTCGTTCATGGCCTCAATGCGGGCTTTCAGTGCGCTGTCAGAGGTACTGTCCCGCGTCGAGACAATCAGGTAGCTGCCGCCAACCAGTGCCAACTCTTTGATGGCCTCGCGGATCGCTCCCTTCGGAGCCATCTCAGCACCAATCTTGGCAGGCGGAAAAGGCTCCGCTTTCACCTGGAAACCGGCGTTCGCGCTCGGCAGGTAAGTGCTGGACGTGGGCAGCCTGTTGGCCTTGAACCGAACGTCAACGCCACCATCTTTTGCGCGCTGGTCGCCACCCCACGTCACGTCTAGTGCTTCCGCCTCTAGCTTGTTTGCTTCGGCCTGGCAAAGCCTTGCGACAAGCTCTCGGGCTTGCTCATCGTCCAGTTGCTGAATTTCAGTGCTAGAGACAGTAAACAGCGGGTGGGTCATAGAGCGCTAATAGGTCCAGCAGGCAAAATTTTCTGCGAGGGTAATTAGATATATGCGGAAAGCACAATCCCCCCGTGCCCCCCTTGCGATCTTTGCTCCGCATACTTCCCCTTGAAGGTTTTGCATTCAGATTGGAGTTCGAAGTTCTGTGGGTCACCGAGATTAGCCGGGTAGGTGCACACCAGTGCTATGGTTCTTGCCAGGTCCAAGAGCTGCGATTTCAAGAGATTGTTGACGATGGAAGCCGCCGGGAAGCCAACCCGGGGCATGTCCCTCCGTATCTGGAATAAAAGCAGGCTCTACAATCTACCGCTCAGTGCGTCTCACGGGTAATGCCACCGGACCTCAAGCGACCGTTTCGCCAACGGAATGGGACAAAACGGCGAGTACGGTATCAGTTTCAGTCCGTCTTCGACGGGGAATAAAAGCAGGATACATCACCGCTAGTGGTCTACAGGTAACACCTTAGTACCGGCTATAGCCAATGAGCACACACAGTACAGATAGCGGATGTCCGTACGGTCATACCCCAGCGTACATATCGGACTGTCATTCCAGCGCTGTCCATAAGGGTTGACAGTGGTCTACGTACAGATATATCAACGTACATAATCTATATGTACGGACAGGAATCCTTGTGCAGACCATTCTTTATGCGCGCGTTTCCACGGCAGATCAGACGATCCAACATCAGGAAGCCCAAGCTCGGCAGGCTGGATTCAAGATAGATCACGTCCTGGCCGATCATGGCCTGTCCGGCTTGAGCACCAAGCTCAAGGATCGACCGGAAGGCAGGCGATTGTTCGATATGCTCAGGCGTGGCGATACCCTGGTTGTACGCTGGGTCGACCGGCTGGGGCGGAACTACAGGGACGTGTGCGATACGATCCAGGAGTTCCTAGGCAAAGGCGTCACCATCAGAACCGTCATCAACAACATGACCTTTGATGGCGCCACGACCGACCCCATCCAACAGGCTGTGCGAGATGCATTGATCGCCTTCATGGCGGCTACAGCGCAGGCTCAGGCGGAAGCTACCAAGCAAGCGCAGAAAGCCGGCATCGAGCATGCCAAGGCATCAGCGCAAGCAAGCAAATACCGAGGTCGCAAGCCCAGCTACAGCCGTGAGCAATATCGGCTTGTGCAGGATATGCTCAGCCAAGGCAAAGGTGCATCGGACATTGCCAAGGTGACGAAGCTGACCCGGCAGACGGTTTTGCGGATCAGGAATGCGCCGGATCAAGCTGAAGCGGCGCTGACGGCTTGGGGGATGTGAGGGGCGGCATTAAATAGCCCGCTAAATCGCCAGAGAAGGCCATACAGCCGGATATGGGGCCGTCAGGCTAGGGCGGTGCCAGGCGAGGCCGAAAATGACCCTCAGCGGCTTTAAAACAAAAATTGCGGCCTTCGGGAAATCGGCGGATGGAACTATAATTCACCGACAGGAAAAGCGCTGGATATCCTGAAATTGGACCGGAATGGAGTGGTGCTCATATATGGATAGAAGGTTTGTCTATCAGTTTCGACCAAAATATATACATAAATAATATAATGATAAATAAATATGCACTGATATATAGTATTAATAATATATGTATACGTATATATGTCAACAGATATGTAAACAGGATGGGTATACAGGTATATCTATCTTCTAGGGAATGGGTTCGTGAAGGCAACCAAAGCGAACAATACACCGGAAGCCAGATTGATGGGAAACCAGACCAGCCGGCTGAGATGCAAAGGCAGGATCGGATTGAAGATGATGCCGATGAGTACGAAGGCCACCACCAAGCCGCTGACCTGCCGGTCTAGCTGATAGAGATTCCAAGCGACGACGGCAGCCGCTATCGGTACCACCAGTCTAAGCACCAGATAATAATCATATGGCAGCGGCAGGATTGCAGCCAGGGACATAACTGCCGGCACGTACAGCCATCCGGCCATATCACGATAGAGCGGCATCTGGGGGCATCCGCTGCATGACGGCATATACGGCGGCGGCATACTCCTTCGGATCGACACCCAGGGTAAAATTCTCCCGGGTGATATTATCGCCGTCCGTTTCTGCTATTTCTTCAATCAGCTCCACCGGATGGCGTTCGTCCGAACTCATGCCGCATAGGCGCTTTAGCTCGAAGAGGTAAGCTTGATAGTACGAGTTATAGTCGGCAGGGAAATCAGAAGCTTGGGCAGGATGCACGGAGTCTGATGGCGTATCCCACGAACCACGAGTCGGGGTGCTGGATGAATTTGGCTCAGGGCTTCTCCTACCGAAATCCGGTGAGTTATCCCATGGCCCACCGGTAGGACTGCCCGACAAGCTCAACGCATTAGCCTTCTGGATCAATGCCACCTCAATAGCCGATACCCTGGGAATCATGCCGTGCCGATATGCGTCGGCAACCATGGCCATCCTCACGCCACCGTACTGCTGCGAAGCGCGTGCGTTCGCCATATGCATGTATTCGGGCGGCAGATCGCTCATTTCGCGAGCCGCCAGACCGTTCGCTTCGAGTTTGGATTTGCCGTGCCGAATGGCGGTGAGGAAGACGTTGGCACGCATGATCTCTGCGCCGCGACGGATGTTGCCTCTGAAGAACCAATACGCACCACCCCCGAGCACAAGCAATACGAACAGCGCTTCCATGGCTCAGCCCCTCTCTAGCCCATATCGAAGGTAATTATAAGATTTTCTTATAAGCATTGGCGACGCTTACGCGACTGTTGAACCGGGTGTCAACAGCGTATGCCGAAGTCCCTCTACACTGCGCGGCACAAAGCCATAGCAGCGGCGGTCGCAGAACAACGCCGTACCAGCGAACTGACGCAGGTTGATGTAGCCAAGGCCATGGGCGGCAATTGGAGCCAACCGATCATAGCTAATATCGAGAGTGGCGGGCGTCGGCTTGATCTCGTTGAACTGCTCCGATTAGCCGACATCATCGGCCTCGACGTACACGCCCTGATCGACCAGCTACGCGAAATCCCGGACGAGTGAGCTAGAATCTCTCCAGCGCGTCCTGTAGCTGCGCAACCGTATAGCCCTGTCTGAAATAGTGCTGCTGCGTCACACCCTGGCGTGTATGGCCCACGACAGCTTTCACCACGTTCTCTTCAACGCCGGCCTGCATGAGCCGCGTGACCATCGTATGTCGGAAACTATGGAACACCAGTTCCCTGGACTTGAAGTCCAGCGCCGTCAGGAACTTCTCATTGACCCAGCGCCCCAGATTGCGCCCGTAGCCTTCCTTGGGATTGTAGGTCAGTTCGTGGAAGAATCTGGGCTTCTCCATCGCCCTAAGCTGATCGGTATATTCCAGCAAGCCGAGCTCAAGCAGGCGGCTGTGCACTGGAACCAAGCGCCGGGACGCTGCGGTCTTGAGCTTCTTGCCGTCGCCTTCGTCGTTGAAATCGAAACACCAGATACCGTCCTGCTGCCTGATGTCGTCCAATTGCAGTTGGCTGATCTCGTTGAGGCGAGCGCCGGTATAGATGGCGATGAGCGGTCCCCACTTCTGGTACTCTTTGTTGACCAGTCCGCGCTCATTGGTTTCAAGCTCGTGCAGAATGGCCTTGAGCTGGTCGGGCGAGTAAGCATCGCGGCCAGCCTCACTGGAGCGCTTGTTTTCCTTGATGGTCACGCCATCGAACACATTCTCCGCGACATAGCCGTTGCGCTTGGCCCACCCAAAAAGGCTGCCATAGGTTTGCAGATACGTGTTCACCGTCCTGATCGTCAGGGTTTCGACGCCCCTGAGTTCGATAAGCAATGCAACCGACAGGTTCCTGGTCTCCGGCTTCTTGTTCCGGTTCTTGGGATATTTCAGCAGCACGTTTTTCACATGCTGCGCGTCCATCGGCCTGATCGCGCTGACATCCCTATCCGCCCCCAATATCTCCTGTAGCAGTTCGAGGTATTGGCGCTTCTGGCTCTCGGAACGCTCCACCCAGCGCCCTGCCCGCATTTCCTCGTCGGTGAACTTGGCGACGATCTCGCTCAATGGCACTTTAGGGAGAAGCGGGTCGATCGGTACGACCAGCGGCTTCGGAGGAGCATTAAGCTCAAACCGATCAAAGGAATGATCGAGTTCCAGCACGGCCTTGCAGTAGTCGCGATAACCGCGATGAAACTCAGTACGGAAAGCGTCATAGGCCTTGGTGCCCGGCTTGAGTTCATGCCCATGCCGCGCCGCGTAGCCCACGATCATCTCTTCGTCTGATTTCGTTCCCGGCAGGCCGTGGTAAAGATCATTGCCATGTTCCAGCGCAATCTCGGCAGAGCGAAGTCCGCTCCGCAGTCTTTCGACCGCCTCCGGCTCCAATCGGCCATGTTCCGCAATGCGTTCACGGTCGCCCTGGAGCCGGGTTTGGAACAACTCGGCTAGAAAGGAATGGTGGGTGCGACAGGGATTGAACCTGTGACCCCTGCCGTGTGAAGGCAGTGCTCTCCCGCTGAGCTACGCACCCGTGCCCGAAGGCGCCGGAAAGCGAGATGGTGGGCGTGACAAGGATCGAACTTGTGACCCCTACGATGTCAACGTAGTGCTCTCCCGCTGAGCTACACGCCCATCTCTCGGCGGCCCGCAAGCGGGCCGGTGGCGCGGATACACCACACTTGCCGCATCGAGGTCAAGTGCCGCCCGTTCATTTTGCCCCGCAGCGTTTGAAGACCTCGGATCAAGCGGCCAGCAGCCGCTCCACCTCGTTCACCAGGTCGCGCAGATGGAAGGGCTTCGACAGCACCGAGGCGTCGCGCGGCGCGTCGGTGTCGGGGTTCAGCGCCACGGCGGCGAATCCGGTGATGAACATCACCTTGAGGTCGGGGTCGAGCTCGGTGGCGCGCCGCGCCAGCTCGATGCCGTCCATCTCGGGCATCACGATGTCGCTCAAAAGCAGCGAGAACGGCTCCTCGCGCAGCCGCTCATAGGCGGACAGCCCGTTATCGAACGAAACCACCTCGTAGCCGGCGGTCTTCAGCGCCCTTGTGAGGAACTGGCGCATGTCGTTGTCGTCTTCGGCCAGCAGGATCCGCTTCATTCGCTTGGCTCCGGTCAGGGGATGCGCGACTCGCCGCACATCGCCATGCTTGCAGGGTGAATCGCATATTACCGGGCGATGTTTAAGCGAAGTTTAGGCAGCTTCCAACGCCGCTTCCGGCGGCGGCATGGACTTGCGCGCCAAACCGGTCCACTTTGGCCGCACAATCCCTTGCGCCGCCCGCCCTTCCCGCCCACGGCGCCCCCGAGGAGACGCCGTGCGGTCCGACTACGCCGACAGACCAGCCTTCGAAACCATCCGCCCGCGGCGCCTGCTGGCCCCGGCGGTCTTCAACTCCCCCCATTCGGGCCGCGACTATCCCGCGCGCTTCCTCGCCATGACCCGGCTCGACCATCTGTCGATCCGCCAGTCCGAGGACGCCTATGTCGACGAATTGTTCGCCCGCGCCCCGCATATGGGCGCCCCGCTCCTGCGCGCCCATTTCCCGCGCGCCTATCTCGATGTGAACCGCGAGCCCTGGGAGCTCGATCCGGACATGTTCGAGGACCAGATCGCGGCGCGCTGCAACACCACCTCGCCGCGCGTCGCCGCAGGCTTAGGCACGCTGGCCCGCGTGGTGGCCGAGAACAAGCCGATCTACCGCACCCGCCTCAGCTTCGAGGATGCGCGCATGCGCATCGAGGGCATCTACCACCCCTATCACGCCGCCCTGCAGCGGCTGCTGTCCGAGGCGGTCGAGCGGTTTGGCACCGCGCTGCTGGTCGATTGCCACTCCATGCCCCGGCTCGGCCGCGCCGGCGAGCGCAACCCGCCCGACATAGTGCTGGGCGACCGTTACGGCACCACCTGCGCGCCCATCGTCGTCGACATCGTCGAAACCGTCTTCGCCGGCGCCGGCCTGCGCGTTGCACGCAACAAGCCCTATGCCGGCGGCTATTGCACCCGCACCTATGGCCGTCCGCAGCACGGCGTGCACGCGGTGCAGATCGAGATCAGCCGGCATCTTTACATGAACGAGGCGACGCTCGAGCGCGCGCCGGGCTTCGAGCCGCTGCGCCAGGTCATGGACCAGCTTCTCGCCGCCCTGCTCGGCATCGATGCGGGCATGCTGGCCCCGCCGCTGCCGCGCGCCGCCGAATAGAGCGCTGTCACGCTGAAATCCTGCGCAACCGTACAAAAACGGGCCGCCCGGAGGCGGCCCAAGTCAAGGGAGGAAACGATTGCGGCGGGCGCCGGCGGAAGTCGCTGAAGCATTTCCGGCAAATCGGCACCAAGTTGCGTGCCCCGGAAACGCAGCCAGCAAACAGTGCCGGACCTGGCCACCGCCCATCATGCTCCCTTTTGGTGAACCTGTTCGTTAACAGCCGCAATCGCTACGGCACGAAGCGTGGCGAAAGCGCCTGTTCTGTTGCAAATATGTGTCAAGCACTGCCGGCAACGACTTGCCGACAACTTGCCCGCCAACCAAGCGATGAAGATGATGAACGACAATGATGTGGGCTTCGCAGCCGATACGCCCGGGCCTGCGGAAATCGAGGCCGTGCTGCACGAGGCCGCCGCGGCCGCCGCCGGGGTCACGCTGAAACTGTTCCGCTCGGGGCTTGCCATCGACAACAAGCTGCAGGGCGGCTTCGATCCGGTGACCGAGGCCGATCGCGGCGCCGAGCTCGCCATCCGCGCCGTCATCGAGCGCCATTTCCCCGATCACGCCATCATCGGCGAGGAATGGGACGACAAGGCCTCGTCTTCCGAGCATGCCTGGATCGTCGACCCGATTGACGGCACCCGCGCCTTCATCTCCGGCGTGCCGGTCTGGGGCACGCTGATCGGGCTCACCAGCAAGGGCCGCGCGGTGGCCGGCATGATGGCCCAGCCCTTCACCGGCGAGACCTTTTTCGCCGTGCCCGGCCGCGCCCTATACCGGCGCGGCACCACCGAGCTGAAGCTGCGCACCAGCGCCGTCACCGAGCTCAAGCGTGCCAGGCTCACCAGCACCTCGCCCGACATGTTCGAGGCCGGCGACCTGCCGCCGCTTTGGCGCCGCCTGCGCGGTTCGGTGCTGCAGGCGCGCTACGGGCTCGATTGCTACGGCTATTGCCTGCTGGCACTCGGCCAGATCGACCTCGTCGTCGAACCCGGCCTCAAGCAGGTCGATATCGCCCCGCTCATCCCCATCATCGAGGCGGCGGGCGGCGTGATCACCGATTTCGACGGCAACCCGGCCGAAAACGGCGGCAACTGCATCGCGGCCGCCACCCCGCAACTGCACGAAGCGGCACTGGCGGTTCTTGGCGGTTGAGGCGGTTTGATCCGCCCCCTCCACAGGTCATTCCCGCGGTGAGGCACGCGCACCCCTGAAACCCCTATCCGCTCTGATGGGTGATGAACGCATCGAACGCGGCAAAGACCTGCGCGCGCACGGTGTCGTTTTCCATGAACAATTCGTGCCGCGCCGCCGGCACGATCATATGCCGTCCGGTCCGCATGCCGAGCGCAAAGGTTTCCGTGGCGCCGCTCGACACCACCTCGTCGCGCGCCGCCGCCAGGATCAGCATCGGCACCTTGATGCGCGCCTGGAAACCGTCCGACTGCGTCTCGGCCATGGCCCCGAACGCCGCCGCCGCCCAGCGCAGCGTCGGCGCCCCGATCTCGAGATCGGGGCGCGCCGCCAATATGTCGACCATGCGCACATAGCGCACCGCGTCCGAGGTCAGCGGGTTGCCGGCGAAGCGCTCGCGCGCCGCCGCCCGGTCGGACGGACGCGCCACCTTCATGGTGCCGAGCCCGAAAAAGCTCAGCATTTCCGTCAGCCGCGCCATGCCGCCGGTCGATAGCGGCTGGCGGTCGAGCCCGAGCATGGGGGCGCTGAGGAACACGCGCTCGAACATCAGCCGGTCGGCGATTGCGGCGTAGATGGCGGCGAGCCCGCCCATGGAATGGGCGACGAGATAGAAGGGGGGCGGGCAGTCGGGCAGCAGCACGCGCTGGTAGAAGCTGGTGATATCCGTGACATAGTCCGAGAACCGGTCGACATAGCCCAGCCGCCTGTCGCCGATCAGCCGCGACGAGCCGCCCTGCCCGCGAAAGTCGAAGCTCGCCACATGGAAGCCGCGCTGGCGGAAATCGGCGATGGTCTCGAAATATTTTTCGATGAACTCGGTGCGCCCCTGCACCAGGCAGATGGTGCCGCGATGGGGGCCGCCGGTGCGCGGGAAACTGGCATGGCGCAGCCCCAGCCCATCCTCCGTCTCGAATATGCCCGCCCGCGCGCCCTCCGGCACGGGATTGGTGGGAATGCCGACCAGTTCGCCGAAGGGATGGACCACGCGAAGGCTCCGTTGCTTTCGCTGTCGATAGCACCGCGCAAAGCAGGAAGGCCAGCACCCCGGGCAAGGGATGCTGGCCTTGGTGCCCGCGATGCCGTGCGGGGGGCGGATGACGGCATCGCTGCATGCCCGAAGATTTCGGACACGTTGA
>JAEWHZ010000316.1 GCA_023387585.1 Pseudomonadota bacterium | reverse complement strand
ACGAACCAGCGCGGCATCGCCTTCAGCTCCTGGCCGCCGCCGCCCTCGGGGAAGATGACGATCGCCTCGTAGTCGTTGGCTTCCTGATGGGCGACCATCAGCGAGCGGTCGACGATGTCGAGCTTGGTGCGGATGCCGACCCGGTTCCAGTCCGCCGCGACCAGCTCCAGCACGTCGATCCATTCCTGGTTCGCCGACATGACCAGCACGGAGAGCACGAAGGGCCTGCCTTCGGGATCGAGCCGGTAGCCCTCGCCGTCGCGCTGGTCGAGGCCGACCTCGTCGAGCAGCCGGTTGGCCGTCTCCGGGTCGAACTCGGTGTACTGGGTCGCCAGCTGTTCGTTGTAGAATTCCGAGGAGGCGGGAACGCTGACCTGCGCCGGCGTCGACAGGCCGAAATACACCGTGTCGATGATCTTCTGCCGGTCGATGGCGTGCGACATCGCCACGCGGAAGTCGCGGTTGTTGAAGATCTCGCGCTTGAGGTCGTCGATCGTGGTGGTCAGGTTGAAGGCCAGCGCCCACTTGTTGGCGAACACCGAGGTCAGGTTGTACAGCGAGTAATCGCCCCGTTCCTGGCCGTCCAGCAGCACCGACTTGTTGTTGATGGTGTTGATGTGGCGCGACAGCAGGTCGATGCCGCCGGTCTGCGCCTTGATCAGCAGCGATTCCGCGTCGGTGCCGATCTCGAAGGTGACGGTATCGATATAGGGGAGCTGGTTACCCTCGGTATCGACCTTGTAGTAGTAGGGATTGCGCTCCGCCGTCAGCACGGTCGAGTTCGCATCATAGCCCGAGGTCAGCCGCCAGCCGGTGAGCACCGGGAATTCCGCGCTCAGGATGATCGCCCGGAAGTTCGGAAACAGGCTGCGCAGATAGGCCTTGCCGCTGTCGAACCCCTTGGCCTGCGCCAGCGCATCCGCCTCGGGATTGTAGTCCGGGTAGTAGCGCGAGGCCACGTGCCGGGGGAAGCTGGTCAGCGTGGCCATTTCCGGGTTGGCGAGGCGCTGCATGAAACGCCCGCTGGGCTCCGCGAATGTGAAGCGGAACGTGTAGTCGTCGATCACCTCGAACTGGGCGAGCTCGCCGCCCGGCGCGAAATACGGGTCCTTGCCCGGATTGACGGTGTCGTCGCTGAACAGCTCCCACCAGAAGGCGATGTCGGCGCTGGTGAACGGCTCGCCGTCGCTCCAGCGGGTGCCGGGCCGCAGATGGATGGTGTAGACGGTCGCGTCCTCGTTGACTTCCCAGCTCTCGGCCAGATTGGCCTCGATATCGGTATTGGCTTCGTTCCAGCGCACGAGGCCGTCATAGAAGATGGTGCGCACGAACCAGGCATAGTCCTCCCCGCCCAGCAGCACGGTGCGCATATTGCCGCCATATTCGCCGATGCTGCGCGGCTCGATGACCATTGGCTCGTCCGGCAGTCGCTCGCTCACCGGGGGCAGGTCGCCGGCGGCAACCCGCTCGGCCAGGGCCGGGGCCTCCGACAGTTCCTGCGCATGAATAGGCATCGTGCAGGCGAGCGCGCCCAGCGCGGCGCCCAGCAGGAGCCCTTTGACGTTCAGAGTTATCTTCATGAGTCCTCCACCCATTGCTTGGAGATGTCACAGCCATCTCGCGAGGATCATAGAGATGATCGAAACAGACATCAAGCGCTTACGAAATCGCTTCACAAAAAACCTAGATCAGGAATCAATTTCACATAACATATTGATACATATCAATATATTCTATGATTTTCAGTTGAAACTTTATGCGTAAGCGATTGCTGATATGTCGTTATAACCGCTGCTCCACCGGCCGGGAAGAGGCGCGCCGCCCGCCGGCGGATCGCCCTGAACCGGCCGGCACGGCCCTTCGCCGGACGAACGCCACGCACGGCTCGCCCATACCCGGACTCAAGCCGCTCGAAACGTCATTCCTATGGCGGACAGGGCCTCGCTCGTACCGCCGGACGCCGGCCGCATACACAAATCCGGCATCGCGCTGCGTAAGCGATTACGCCCTGCCTGGCTTTCCGCCGACTGCGCAATCCAAGAAAAATCCTGCACCCGCGCCTCGCATCCCCGACCGCCCCTCGTGATCCGCCAAGACGCTCTGCCGACGGACTCCCCGACAAGCCGGAAATTCACCTTGAACGCGCCGATTGAAATCGCTTACCATCGTGCCGAAACCGCAGGCTTCGGTGCCGGACGGCCCGATCCCCGCCGCTCAAGCCATAAGAGAACAGATCATCCCGGGGCCGCTTCCGGCCAGATCATGGAGAATTCGACTTGAACCTGATCCAGTTCCGCACCGAGGCCGGCGGCCGTGCCGTCGGAGCCATCGCCGGGACCGAAGCCCATGTCGTTCGCGACGCGGTTTCGGTCTACGAGCTTGCGCTCGAGGCCATCGCCGCCCGAAAAAGCCTCGCCGACCATGTCGCCGGCCGGGGCCGGGGCGAGCGGATCGATCCCGCGCAGATCCTTGCCGCCGGCCGGATGCTGTCGCCCGTCGACCATCCCGATCCGGCGCATCTTTACGTCACCGGCACCGGGCTGACCCATCTGGGCTCGGCTTCGACGCGCGATGCCATGCACCGCACCGACGAGCAGCCCGCCGAGGTGCCGCAGACCGACACCATGCGCATGTTCCGCATGGGCATCGAAGGCGGCAAGCCGGCGCCCGGCCAGGTCGGCGTGCAGCCGGAATGGTTCTACAAGGGCAACGGCCATGCCGTCGCCGCCCCCGGCGCGCCCATCCCCTCCCCCGCCTTCGCCAAGGATGCGGGCGAGGAGCCCGAGATCGCCGGCATCTACATCATCGGCGAGGACGGGCGCCCCTACCGGCTCGGCTTCGCCCTTTCCAACGAGCTGTCCGACCACGTCACCGAACGCGAGAACTATCTCTATCTGGCGCATTCCAAGCTCAGATGCTGCTCTTTCGGGCCCGAGCTCCGGCTGGGCGCGCTCCCCGACCATGTCGAGGGCGTCTCCCGCATCGTCCGCGACGGCAAGACGTTCTGGGAAAAGACGTTCCTGTCGGGCGAGAACAACATGTCCCACACCATCGCCAATCTCGAGCACCATCACTTCAAATACGGCCTGTTCCGCCAGCCCGGCGACGTGCATGTGCACATGTTCGGCACCGCCACCTTCAGCTTCGGCGACGGCGTGCGCACCATGCCGGGCGACATGTTCGAAATTTCGGAACCGCAATTCGGCCTTCCGCTGCGAAACACCCTCGCCTGGGAACCGGCCGGGACGGTCTCGGTCCAGCCGCTCTGAAGCATTCCACAAGACGAGGACAACGGCATGGACAAGCCACACATCCTGATGATCGGCGAGTTCCCCGACTGGGATTTCGACGCCATGAGGAAGGAATACGAGATCACCCATATCCTGCGCCCGAACCCCGAAGCGCCCGAGCTGGCGCCGGTCGCGGCCCTGATCCGCGGCATCCAGACCCGGGGCGAGCATGGCGCCTCCGCTGCCCTGATGCGCCTGATGCCCCGGCTCGAGATCGTCTCGGTCTATGGCGTCGGCTATGACGCGGTCGATCGCGACTATGCCCGGGCGCACGATATCCGCGTCACCAACACCCCCGGCGTGCTCACCGAGGACGTGGCGGATCAGGGCCTGGCCCTGCTGCTCGCCACCGCCCGCCAGATTCCCCAGGCCGACGCCTATGTCCGTTCGGGCAAATGGATCGAGACCAACATGCCGCTGGTCACCTCGGTGAGCGGCAAGCGGGTCGGCTTCGTCGGCATGGGCCAGATCGGTCAGGCGCTGGCCCGCCGCCTCGAGGCGCTGGACTGCAGGATTTTCTATTTCGCCCGCAATCGCCGCCCCGAGCTCGCCTATGAGTTCGTCGCCGACATCGAGCAACTGGCCGGCAATGCCGACTTCCTCGTCGTCATTGTCTCCGGCGGCGCGGCCACCAGCGGCATCGTCAGCGCGAAGGTCATCGAGGCGCTCGGGCCCGAGGGCATCCTCATCAACATCTCGCGCGGCACCACCATCGACGAGGAGGCGCTGATCGCCGCCCTAGAATCCGGAAAGCTGCGCGCCGCCGGGCTCGACGTCTTCCTCAACGAGCCCCGGATCGATCCGCGCTTCGCCGGGCTGGCCAATGTCGTCCTGCAGCCGCATATGGGCAGCGCCACCGTCGAGACGCGGAAAAAGATGGGCCAGGCCGTCAGGGACAACCTCGCCGCCCATTTCGCCGGGCGCCCCCTGCCCTCGCCCGTCGCCTGAAACAAGGTGCCCGGCCTCGTCCGGGCGCCTCTTTCAGAACAAGAGCTCTAGCTTGCGAGCCCCATCGTCGCTGCGAGATAAAGCGCCCCGGCGACGGCCAGCATCAGCGCCACCGCCAGCCATGCGCCACCGCTTTCGATTTCCGCCGCCCCGGACGGCGTATCCACCACGGTCTGGGCGGTCATGCCGAGAACGCTGTATTGCATGCGATCTAGCCGTGCAGCCGCGCGACATTGCCGTCGGCATCCGGCCGCGGCGCCGGCGGCCGGCTGGCGCCGCGCCGGCGCAGCAGGGATTTTCCCTCCGCGCGCAGCTGGTCGATGCTGGTCACGCCCATATGGCCGATCGTCGTGTCGATCTCGACGGTCAGCGCCTTGATGACCTGGGAAACCCCCTCCTGCCCGCCGGCGCCCAGCCCATAGGCATAGGCACGTCCCAGCAGCACGCCCTTGGCGCCCAGCGCCAGCGCCTTGACGATCTGCGCCCCGCGCCGGATGCCGCTGTCGAGCAGCACGTCGAGCTCATTGCCCACCGCTTCCGCGATCTCGGGCAGCACGGCGATGGTCGAGGGCGAGCAATCGAGCTGGCGCCCGCCATGGTTGGAAACCACGATGGCGTCGGCGCCGACATCGGCCGCCCGCCGCGCATCCTCGGCGTTGAGTATGCCCTTGATGACCAGCTTGCCGCGCCATTTCTCGCGCAGCCATTTCAGATCCTCCCAGGTCAGGCGGGAGTCCATCTCCTTGCCGAGCAGCACCGACTGCTCGAGCACCTTGCGGCCATATTCGGGGAAATCGGCAAGGTTCTCGATGCGCAGATTGCCGGCCATGGCGATCTGCATGCACCAGGCCGGCCGCTGCAACAGCCCCATCAGGATGCGCGGGGTGAGATGCATCGTCGAGCGGAAGCCGTTGCGGATGTCGCGCTCGCGCACCCCGCCCACCGATGTGTCCACCGTGACAGCCACGGCCTCGCAGCCGGCCCGCTCGGCGCGTTCGAGGAACATTTCCGACAATTCGCGCCGGCGCAGCACGTAGAGCTGGAACCATAGCGGTCCCGGCGTCGCACCGCGCAGCCGCTCCAGCGATGTCAGCCCGAAATTCGACAGGCAGAACGCGATCCCGGCCTCATGCGCCGCCCGCGCGGCAAGGATCTCGCCGCGCGGAGCGAAAAGCCCCGAAAACCCCACCGGGCCGAGCATGAAGGGCAGCGGCCGGCGCGCGCCCAGAAAGCTCGTCGACAGATCGCGCGCATCCACGTCGTGCAGCACGCGCTGCTCGAGCTGCCATTCATCGAAATCGTCGATATTGGCCCTGGCGGTCTGCTCGCTGAACGCGGCCCCGTCTATATAGTCGAAGAAGATTTTCGGGACGCGCCTTTTGGCCAGCTTCCTTGCATCTTCCACATTGGCGAGCAGCATGACGGCGTTCCGATCTATTTCGCCCAGCTCTTCTGCGGCTTGGGATGGCGGTCGGCCTCGTTGGCGACCGGGCCGGAAAAGCCCAGCACGTTGTTGCGCTCCGAGGTGCCCACGATGCCGCGCTCGGCGAAATCCTTGATCTGGCGCGACGAGTAGCCGAGCGTGCCCAGCACCTCCTCGGTGTGCTGGCCGATATTGATCGCCAGCGTGTGCAGCTCGGGAACCTTGTCGTCGTAGCGGATCGGGTGGTTGACCAGCGTCGCCTTCTCGCCGTTGACCTCGATCTCGCGGAACGCCTCCATCGCCGCCGTCTGCGGGTCGTTGGCCACGTCCTCATAGTCGTGGACCTTGCTCAGCCACACGCCGGTTCCGGCGAATTTCTGCGTCACCTCCTCAAGCGTCATCTGCCTGAGGATCGGCGCGAAGGCCGCTGCGAATTCGTTGCGCCCCGCGAAGGCGTCGGCCTCGGCCAGCTGCTTGAGCTGGTCGTTCTGCATGATGTCCGCCACCACGGTCGGGTCCTGGGCCGGCATGGCGATCCAGGCATCCTTGAGCTGGTACACGCCATAGGGCGCGAAATGGTACCAGCTCGCCAAGTGCTGGTCGCGCTCATAATGGTGCAGCCCCGGCCGGCCGCCGCTGAGATAGGCGGCCAGCGGCTCGTTCTGCAGGTCGAGGGCGGCGCCGAACAGCGAGCTTTCGACGCGGCAGCCCTGCCCGGTGGTCTGCTTGCGGATGAAGGCGGCCATCACCCCCATGGCCAGCAGCGCCCCGCCATGCTGGTCGACCACGGCCGAGCCGACGGCGGTCGGACGATCCGTGCCCGTGGCGCGGATCAGGCCGGACCGGGCCTGCATGAGCATGTCCTGCCCTTCGCGGCCCACCATCGGCCCGCGACGGCCCCAGCCGGTGCCGCTGGCGAAGATGATCGAGGGGTTGACCTTCTGCATCGCCTCATAGCTGAGCCCGAGCCGCTCCATCACGCCCGAGCGGAAATTCTCGAGAACCACGTCGGTCCCGGCGATCAGCTTCCAGACGATCTCCTTGCCCTCGGGGGACTTCAGGTCGATGGCGACCGACTTCTTGTTGCGCGCCGCCGAAAGATAGAAGGCGCTGACCCCGCCGGGATAGGCCTGCGCGCCCGCCCAGCGCCGCGAGCCGTCGCCGCGCAGCGGCTCGACCTTGATCACGTCCGCGCCCATGTCGGCGAGATACTGCGTTCCCGCCGGGCCCTGCAGGACGTGGCAAAAACTCAGGACCTTCATGTTTTCAAGCATCGCACTGCCCTTCGCAGCTGCGCGGTGCGTTTCGCCATGAGAAACTAGCAACCGCTTACATAACTGATTTGAAGGGAGTAACTATGAAATTTCAGCGCTTGTCAATAAGCGCTTACAGAACATCTCAACCTGCCCGCCATTGCCGGGGACCGCTGGCACCTCGGCGTGCTGTAAACGCTGACAGAGCAAAGGATCGGCACGAAAAAACCCGCCCGGCCTTGTCGCGCCGGGCGGGGGTATGCGGCGGTTCGGAGCGCGGTCAGACGATGTTGCGCGGCTCCCCGCGAACGAAGGCCTCGATATTGTCGATCAGCTGGTCGGCGAGCCCCTGGGTCGCCTCCTCGCTGGCCCAGGCGACATGCGGCGTCAGGATGAAGTTCGGCCGCTCCAGCAGCCGCATCAGCGGATGGTCTTCAGGCGGCGGCTCGGCGGTGACCACGTCGAATCCGGCCCCGGCGATCTGCCCCGATTCCAGCGCCTCGACCAGTGCCGCCTCGTCGACCAGACCGCCCCGCGCCGTGTTGATCAAAAGCGGATGCCGGTCCATCATCGCGAACTCGGCCGCGCCGATCAGATTGCGCGTCGAAGGCATCAGCGGGGTATGCAGCGTGATGACGTCGCTAGTGCGCAGCACCTGCTCGAAGGGCGTATAGAGCGGCCCCATGCCGGTCGTGCCCTTGTAGTCCGAGAACAGCACCCGCATGCCGAACGCCTTGCCGATCTCGGCCACGGCCTTGCCCAGCACCCCGTCGCCGATCACGCCCAGCGTCGAATTGGCGAGGTCGCGGATGGGAAAGTCGAAATAGCAGAACTGCCGCGCCTCGATCCAGCGCCCCTCCGCCACCGAAGCCCGGTATTGCAGCACCGAGCGGCGCAGCGCCAGCAGCAGGGCGAAAGTATGCTCGGGCACGGTGTGCCCGGCATAGTTGCGGATATTGCTGGTGACGATCCCGCGCTCGCGCCCGGCCTCCGCATCGACGACGTCGGTGCCCGTCGCCGCCACCGCGATCAGCTTCAGCCGCGGCGCGCCCTGCATGGCCTCGCGCGTGATCCTCGCCTTGTTGGTGATGACGATGTCGGCATCGGCGATCCGCGCGGCGACCTCGTCCGCCTCGGTGCGCTCATGGGCGATCAGCTCATGCGCGAAGGAAGGCGGGCGCAGCGTCGTCGTCGGGGGCAGCGTGGCCCGATCGAGAAATACGATCTTCTTGGTCAAGGCGGTCATCCTTGCAGTGATGCGGTCACGATGCAGTCATTGAGGCGCCGGAACGCGCTCGACCGCGCCGAGATGGTTGCGCACGGTGGCGATCTCGGACTTGGCGGACCGCACCAGCAATCCATTGTCGGTCAGAATGGTCAGGAAATTAAAGCCCATGCGCTGCATCTCCACCGAATATTCCCCCGTCGCGTTGTGCAGCCCCGCCACCAGGTTGCGCTTGCGGCACTTTTCCACCAGCGTCTCGTAATACTTCAGGATCTGCGGCTCGCGCCGGTCGAGGATCGGCGGCAGGCCGATGGCGAGCCCGAGGTCTCCCGGGCCGATATAGGCCCCGTCGATGCCCTCGACGTCGAGGATCGCATCGAGGTTCTCCATCGCCTCCGGCGTTTCGATCATCGGGAACACCAGCACATCCGTGTTCGCCGTCTTGTAATAGGTGCCGGCCTCGCCATAGAGCGCGCCGGCGCGGATCGGGCCGTGGCTGCGCACCCCGAGCGGGGGGAAGCGGGCCGCCTTCACCAGCGCCCGCGCCTCCTCGACCGTATTGACCATCGGGCAGACGATGCCCATCGCCCCGCCGTCGAGCACCCGGCCGATAATGCCCGGCTCGTTCCACGGCACCCGCACCAGCGGCACGATCGGATAGCCCTTGGTGGCCTGCAGGCACAGGATCAGCGTCGAATAGTCGATCAGCCCGCGCTGCATGTCGAAGGTGATGCTGTCCCAGCCGCACTGGGCCATGGTCTCGGCGGCGAATGCCGAGGGGATGTTGCTCCAGCCGTTGACGACCGTGCGCCCTTCCTTGAAGATCTGCCGCAGCGCGTTTGCCATTTTCCTAACTCCCGATGCAGCCGCGCCTAGGCGCGGCGAAGACCTATGCCGCCGTCGACCCAGATGAACTCGCCGGTCGTGTATGGAAGGTGTCCCGCCGCCAGCATGGCCGCGGTCTGCCCGATATCCTCCGGCTCGCCCCAGCGCCCCAGCGGAACCCCGCCCTGCTCGACGATCTGGTCGTACCGGGCCGCGACCGTCGCCGTCATGTCGGTCCTGATCATGCCGGGGCGGATTTCGTAGACATTGATGAGGTGCGGCGCGAGCCGGGCCGCATAGAGCCGCGTGACCATCGACAGCGCCGCCTTGCTGGTGGTGTAGTCGGCCCGCTCGATCCCCAGGATTTCGGCATTGGCCGAGGTGATGTTGATGATGCAGCGGAAATCGCCCGCTTCGGTGCGCTTCGATTCCCCGATCAGCGCCTTGGAGAAGGCCTGCGACAGGAAGAACGATCCGCGCAGGTTGATCCCCATCACCCGGTCGAAACTCTGCGCCGTCAGCTCCAGCATGTCGCCGCGCACCAGCGAGGTGACGCCGGCATTGTTGACGAGGCAGGTCAGCCGGCCGGGCAACCGCCCCGCCGCCGCGATGATCGCATCATGGGTTTCGATGGCCGAGACATCGGCGCGAAAGAACGCCGCCTCGGCGCCGTTCGCCCGCACGGCCTCCATCGTGCCGCGCGCGGAATCGTCCTCCTCCACGTCGACGACGAGAATATTGTAGCCGGCCTTCGACAAGGCGATGCTGATGCCGCCGCCTATGCCGCGCCGCCCGCCGGTTACGATGGCGATCTTCTGGTTCATTCTGCCAAGGCCCGCTCGCGTGCCGCCACCGGTCCGGGCGAATGCCGCACCGTCTTGATCCGGCTATAGGCGTCGAGCGCGTTCCGCCCCCGCCCGGCCGCTTCGCCATCATGGCCGTTGACGGTCACGACATCGGCGTCGAGCTGCCGCGCGATCGCAAAGGCGCGCTCGATATCGCCGGTCCATATGCCGCCGTGAACGCCCGGCCCCATCCCGTTCGCCTGCCGCACGGCCGCTTCCGGCGTCTCGAACGGCGTCGCGACGAGGATCGGCCCGAAAATCTCTTCGCGCTCGATCTTCGCGCCGGGCTTCACGCCGCTGAGCAGCGTCGGCCCGAGATAGTGCCCCTTCGCAAGCCCCTTGTCGGCCGGCTCCGCCCGCCTGACCTCCGCCCCGCTCCCGGCTTCCGCCTCGACATGGCCGTTGATCCGCTCGAGCCGGGTCCGCGAGATCAGCGGACCGATCTGGGTCGCCGGATCGAAGGGGTCGCCCACCCGGACCTGCGCCATCAGGCGGAACACCGCCTCGCCGAATTCCTCGGCGATCCGGCGCTCGACCAGCAGCCGGACGCCGCCGGACGCCCCATTGACGATGCCGTCCGCCACGCCGCGGGCGGCGCGCGCGATATCGGCGTCGGCGAAGACGATGTGGACCGGCCTCACCCCGATATCGAACGAGAACCGGCGCAGCCCCTCGCCCGCGATGCGGCCGACCGCCCGGCCGGCATGTCGCGATCCGGTGAACGCGATCATGTCGACGCGCCCGTCGCCGGCGATCATCCGGCCGGCCTCGCAATCGCCTGCGACGATGTTCACCACGCCTTCCGGCAGCCCGGCCTCGACCAGAAGCTCGCCGAGCCGCAGCGTCGTTCCGGCGGCCCTCTCGCTCGGCTTGACGACGACGCTGTTGCCCGCCGCCAGCGCCAGAGCCAGCTTCTGGCTGACGGCGCAGAGCGGCCGGCTCGACGGCATGATCATGCCGACGACGCCCGCGGCCTCGCAAAAGGTGAACCCCCCGCCCTCGAACCGGTCATGGGCATCCTCATCATGGGCGTCGCGAGGAATGTCCCCGAGATCGTCCCCGCGAACATGGCCGGCCAGCGCCGCGCCATGCTCCCAAGCCTCGATCGCAGCCTGGATCTCGTCGTCCATGCCCCCGATCGGCCGACCGCCTTCCAGCGTCTCGATCAGCGCCAGCTCGTCGCGATGCTTGTCGATGAGCCGGGCGATGCGCGCCAGCACGCGCCGGCGCTCCCGGCCCGGCATATGCGCCCACGTTCCGCCATCGGCCATGGCGCGTGCCGCGCGGAGCGCCCGGTCGATGTCCTCCGGCGTCGCGCGCGGATATCGACTGACGACGACCCCATGCGACGGGCTCTCGCAATTGATGATCTCGCGCTCGTCGGGCCTGACGAACCTGCCGCCGATCAGGCTGGCAAACTGGAGCGGCTTTTCCGGCAGCTCGACAGGATGCACGACCTTGCTCAATGGAAATCCCCTATGCCTTGTGCCGAGCTATTTGCAATCGCTTACCATCGCGTATCAATCAGGAATTCATGCTCCTTTTCAATTTGAACAGTACGTTATGTAAGCGCTTGACAATCTCTTGAGCCGCCCGCTATCTCTCCGTCGACTGGGAGGAACACGGCGGCTGCGCGACACCGCAGCGGTGGCACTCCGAGACGGGTTCACCGGAAAAACCAGGCTCACCGGAAAAGGCGGAGTGTGATGGCTCACCATCTTTCTTCAGGAATTATCTCGGCAGCGGTGCTGCCGTTCGAGAACAACGGCGCGATCGACTGGAAGACCCT
>JAEWHZ010000245.1 GCA_023387585.1 Pseudomonadota bacterium | reverse complement strand
ATGCCGCGCAGCTGGGGCAGCAGGCGCTCGCACTGCTCGCGCAATTCGGCGAGGCGGGCCTGCTTGTCCTCGATCAGATCCCATTTGTTCAGCGCGATGACCATGGCGCGGCCCTCGCGCTCGACGAGGTCGGCCAGCGCCAGATCCTGCTTTTCGAACGGGATGGTGGCGTCGAGCATCAGAACGACGATCTCGGCGTACTGGATGGAGCGCAGACTGTCGCCGACGGCGAGCTTTTCGAGCTTTGCCGTGACGCGGGCGCGGCGGCGGATGCCGGCGGTGTCGACGAGGTTGATGGTGCGGCCGCGATATTCCCACGGCACGAGGATGGAATCGCGGGTGATGCCGGCCTCGGGACCGACCAACACGCGATCTTCGCCGACGAGGCGGTTCACCAGGGTCGACTTGCCCGCATTGGGGCGACCGACGATGGCGATGTTGAGGTGGCGCCGGGGGTTCCAGCGCTGCACGCGCTCCTCGCCCTCGGGCTCGAGCTGGCTGTCGTCGACGTCGACATTGGTTTCGGGCAGGTCGATATCGGGCTCGGCTTCGCGGGATTGCTCCTCGAGCTTGTCGATGGCCTCGCCGACGATGGCGTGCAGGTCCGACAGGCCCAGCCCGTGCTCGGCGGAAACCGGGATGGGCTCGCCGAAGCCGAGGCGGTAGGCTTCGGCGGCGGCGGCTTCGGCATCGCGCGCCTCGGCCTTGTTGGCGAGCAGATGCACCGGCTTGCCGGCCTTGCGCAGCACCTGGGCGAACCGCTCGTCAAGCGGGGTGACGCCGGCGCGGATGTCGATCATGAACAGGATGAGGTCGGCCTCGTCGATGGCCGCCTCGGTCTGCTGGCGCATGCGATCCTCGAGGGAGCCGTCGCGCACGTCCTCATAGCCGGCGGTGTCGAGGACGTTGAAGCGCAGATCGGCAATGCGGCCTTCGGCGAGGCGCCGGTCGCGGGTGACGCCGGGCGTGTCGTCGACAAGCGCGATGCGCCGGCCGACGAGGCGGTTGAACAGGGTCGACTTGCCCACATTGGGACGCCCGACAATGGCGACGGTGACCGGCATGGGCGAAGCGGCGCGTCAGTCCGCGGCGGGCGCGGCGGCGTCTTCCGGCGCGGCCGCGTCGCCGGGGACGGTTTCGGGGGCGATCTCACCTTCGAGCGCCGGCAATTCGGCTTCGGGCTCCAGGTCCACCGCATCGGCGGCGACGACGCCCTCGGCCAGCATCTGGGCGAGATAGAAGCTGACGCGGCTCATCTGGGCGTTCGCGGTGCGCGGATCGGACAATATGTCTTCGAACGCGGCCTGGGCGGCGGCATATTCGCCGGCCTTGTAGCGTGCCAGCCCGAGCAGTTCGCGGGCGGCGTTGACCATGCCGCCTTCGCCGGCTGCGATGGTGCCGATGCGCGCCTCGACATCGGCGAGCGTGCCGGTGTCGACCAGCAGGTTGGTGCCCATGACGAAGGCGAGTTCGCGCAGCTGGATATTGGATTCGGTGGAGGCGAGCGCATCATAGGCGGCGACGGCACCCTCGGTGTCGCCGGACTCGGCGAGCAGGGCCGCCTGGCGGAAGCGGGCCAGCGTGGGATAGCCGTTGATGCCCTCGGCCTCGATCGCGGCCAGCGCCTCGCGGGCGGTGGCGATATCGCCGCCCTCGGCGGTCTCGAGCGCGGCATAAAGCCGGTCGGACGCCTCGGCGGCGCGCGAGTTCTGATACCACGACCAGCCTTCGTTGACGGCCACGGCCAGAACGACGAGCACGGCGGCACCGATGACGAAGGGCCCGAACTGGGTCCACAGGCGCCGCATGCGCTCGGAGCGCAGTTGCTCATCGACTTCGCGGAAGATGTTCTCGTTGGCCATGGGCTCTCCGGGGGCGGCAGATCGCGGCGCACCATAGTGGCGCGCCCTTGCGATTGCAACGCGGGCGGCGCGTTACGCAGGTCCGAAATACGGGCTTTTCAGGCTGCCCGACCTCACGCCCAGTCGCGCTTTTTCGAGGTGCCGCCGACGCCGGGGTTGAAGGTGTTGGTGGGATCGAGCGTGCGGAAGTGCTGCACCAAAGCGGGCTTGGCCTGGTACATGTGGCCGACATTGTGCTCGGAGGGCACTTCGGCGCCGCGGTCGGAGAAATGGCGCACCAGCGCGTCCTCGATCGCCTGCCAGTCGGCGCCCTTGCGGATGGCGTAGTCGTAGTGGAAGGCGTGGCAGAGGAAATGGCCGGTGGGGAAGCGCTGCACCACCTCCCGGCTGACGCTTTCGGGCAGGTTGTCGCGCCAATCCTCGGCATTGCGCGGCATGGCGACGTCGATGGCGACGATGTTCTCGACCGCGCGCGCATGCACGGCCCGGTAGCGGATGGCGGCGCCGCCCATGGCGTAGCGGTGGCGGAAGGCGGCGTCGGCCTCGGCGGCGTCGCATTCGAAGAAACCGCCTTCGTTGGCGGCGAAGAATGACGTGAGATAGTCGCGGGTGCGCGCGATGTTGTCGCCGTCGACGCGCAGGATGAAATGGTGCTCGTAGCGCTCGCCGAATTCGCGGATGCGTCTGGGCAGGTGCGGCGGCAGCAGCTTCACCAGCACTTGCAGCAGCCGGTCGGAGACCGCGCCGCCGAGACCGAGCCTCGTCGTCAGCGCATCGAAGCCGGCCTTGGCGCGGAAAGCGTGGAGGATGCGGTCGGGCCCGGCATGCTTGAGGAACAGATAGAGGTCCTTGCCATAGGCCTCGGCGATGCGGTGGGCATCGCGGTTCATATATTCGCCGGCGATGGGCAGTTCGGGGAAATTCGACAGGATGTGGCGGCGGATGGCGTTGAGCGTCGTGTGCTGGTCGGCGCCGATATAGAATGCCGCCGTGGGGCCGGTGCGCGCGAAGGTGTCGAGCCGCAGCGCGAAGGTGCACACCTTGCCGGACGAACCCGACGGGCCGTGCAGCAGGCGCGGATCGTTGTTGTAGCGGGCGGGCGTGGGCTCGTCGACCTGGCGCACGATATGGGCGTAGTCGGGGTCGGAGGCGAGCCGGCCATGGTCCCAGCGCACATCGGCGGGCTGATAGTCGCCGCGATCCAGCCGGCCGAGGATTTCCTCGGGCGTGTCGCCGAGATCGATGCCGAGATTGTTGACCAGCTCGGGCTCGCCGGCCTCGTTGACGCGGGCGAACAGGGCCAGCTGGGTATAGGCGGGACCGCGGCGCACCAGGGCGCCGCCGGAATTGTTGGAGACGCCGCCGGCCACCGTGGCGCCGATGGTGGTGGCGCCGATGACCGAATGCGGATCGCGCCCCAGCGGGGCGAGCTTTTTTTCGAGGCTGTGGAGACGCGCGCCTGGCAGGCAGAGCACCTGCGCGCCCTCGCCCAGCAGGTCGATGCGGTCGATGCGCAGGCAGTTGATGAGGACGATCGGCCGGTCGTAGCCGTCGCCGAACGGGGTCGAGCCGCCATTGAGACCGGTATTGGCGGCCTGCATGATGACGATGGCGCCCCCGCGCACGGCAGCTTCGAAGACGCGCCACAGCTCGACCAGCGTGCCGGGCCGGACCACGGCGGCCACGGCGCCGCCCCCGAAGCGATAGCCGGTGGTGTAGAAGCGCTGGCCGGCCGCATCGGTGATGACATGCTCCGCGCCGACGATGCGCTCGAGCTCGGCGGTGATGGTGCCGTTTTCTGCCATGATCTCTTCCTGCTTCCACTGTGCCGCGAGCGGCCCCGGGTTCAATGCACCTTCGGGCGCCGCAAGGGAAGTCGGAGTAGCGCCGATCGGTACGGGCTTGCGGCTGGCTCGGAAGTTTCGTATATACGCATAAGTATATACGGAGAACATTGCCATGTCGCAGATCGCCAAGATCTTTCGGTCGGGCAATTCGCAGGCGGTGCGCCTGCCCAAGGATTTCCGCTTCGACGTCGAAGAAGTGGAAATCTCGCGCGAGGGGGATGCGGTGATCCTGCGGCCGCGTCGGGGCGGCGAGCGCTGGGCATCGCTGCGGGCCGCGCTGGAGCGGGGTTTCAGCGCCGACTTCATGGCGGACGGCCGGCAGCAACCGGGCGGAAAAAGCCGACCCGAGCTCGACGAACTCTTCAAATGACCGCCTGGCTGCTCGACACCAACGCATTCATAGCCCTGATGACACGCCGCTCCGAGGCTTTGCTGCGCCGCATCGCCGCGACTGCCCCGGAGAGTCTCGCCGTCAGCGCGATCGTGGCGCACGAGCTGTATTTCGGCGCCTATCGCAGCGAAAAGGTCGAACGCAATCTCGAGACGCTGCGGCTGTTCCTTGCGGACTTCAGGATGCTCGAGCTCGACCGCGAGGATGCGCGGGCGGCCGGCGAAATCCGGGCCGCGCTCGCCCGGCAAGGCACGCCGATCGGCCCCTATGACGTGCTGATCGCCGGGCAGGCCAAGGCACGCGGACTAACGCTGGTGACCAATAATGTCTCCGAATTCCGCCGCGTCGAGGGGCTGCGGATCGAGGATTGGACACAGGATTAAGGGCCGGCATTCCGCCACTTCATGAAAGTAGCGGAATGCCTGTGACGCTTCTTATGCCGGCTGCAGGTCGCGGCGTTTCTGGCTGTGCTCGCTCCACAGGATGAAGCTCGAGGCGCCGAGGATGAGCAGCGCGCCGGGCCAGAACCAGGGGGCCGGCACCTGCGACAGCACGATCCAGCCCAGAAGCGTGTTGAGCGGCAGCTTGAGGTCGTCGAAGGGCTGCAGATAGGCGGCGTCGGCGATCTTGTAGGCGAAGCTGAGGAAATATTGCGCACCCGCGGTGACCAGAGCGAGCAGCACGATGAGCCACAGCGCGTCGCCGCCCGGGGGCACGAAATCGAAGCCGGTGGCCAGGCCGGCAGGCAGCGCGCCGGCGGGCAGCACGGCCACGGCGATGCCGAGCAGCAGGCCGATCAGGAAGTGGTTGGGCGTGATCAGCACCAGCATGTAGAGGGTGAGCGATTCCGGCTCCTCGTCGCGGCTGAGATATTTGGTGATCACCGAGACGGTGCCCCAGCAGGCGGCGGCGAGAATGGGCAGCAGCGAGGCGAGCGTGAACTGCTCGGTGCCGATCTGCGAGACCATCACCGCGCCGACAAAGCCGGTGATGGTGGCGCCGACCCGCTGCAGGGTCAATCTTTCGCGCAGGAACAGGCCGGCACCGACGAGGATGAAGAAGGGACCTGTCATCGACAGCGCCACCATCTGCCACACCGGCACGCCGAGGGCGAAGCCGAAGGCGAAGAATTGGACGCCGAGTGCGGAGAGAAAGGCGCGCGTCTCGTGCCACAAGGGATGGCGCGTCTTGAGCTTCGCCAGCCCGATGCGGGTGATCAGCGGCAGGGCGAAGAGCGTCGCGAGGACATATTGCCAGAACACCACGGCGGTGGAGGGCACGCCCATCTCATAGGTGATGATGGGAGTAAGGATATTGGTGATGGCGAAGGCCAGCCCCGTGAGGAGCATGAACAGCGCCCCGAGCAGGGGCGCGTTGGCCGAAGAGGAAATCTGGTTCATTTTCGTCCTTTTCCGTAACCAGTTTCCTCAGGGTTACGGGA
>JAEWHZ010000272.1 GCA_023387585.1 Pseudomonadota bacterium | reverse complement strand
ATGTGGCCGGACGCTCCAGTGTGCTGTCATTGGTGCTCGGCGGCGTCGTCATCAGCGCCTTCTTCCTGGCGCTGGTCGGCGTGGTCAAATATGTCGCCGACCCCGAGGACAAGCTGCCCACCATCGTCTTCTGGCTCATGGGCAGCTTCGCGACCTCCACCTGGGAGCGCTTCTGGATGATGGTGATGCCCGTCATCGTCTCCGGCGCCGGGCTGCTTCTGCTGCGCTACCGGATCAACATCCTCTCGCTCGGCGACGAGGAAGCGGCCTCGCTGCGCATCAACGTGACCGCCACCCGCTGGCTGGTGCTGGTGCTGGTGGCGCTGTGCACCTCGGCCACCGTCGCGGTGAGCGGGGTGATCGGCTGGGTCGGGCTGATCATTCCCTATATCGCGCGCATGCTGGTGGGGCCGAACAATACCGTGGTGCTGCCGGCCTCGGCGTTGCTGGGCGGCATCTACCTGCTCATGGTCGACAATGTGGCGCGCACCGCCACTGCCGGCGAGATGCCGATCGGCATGATTACGGCCCTGATCGGCACGCCGATCTTCGCCTATCTGTTCTGGCACTCCCAAAGGATGAAGAATGGCTGATCCCGTGCTTCGCATCGCGCAGGCTAGCGTCGGCTATACGCCGCGCCGGGCGGTCTTCGAGAATCTGAGCTTCAGCGTCGAGCGCGGCCAGGTGGCGGCGGTGCTGGGACCGAACGGACGCGGCAAGACCACGCTGCTCAAGTCGATCATGGGCATTCTCAAGCCGCTCGCGGGAAGCATCACGCGCACCGAGGAGCCGGCCTTCGTGCCGCAGAACACCCAGGTCACCATCGACTATTCCGTCATCGACATCGTGCTGATGGGCCGGGCACGCCACATCCACATGTTGGGCACGCCCGGCGCCGACGACTACCGGCACGCAAGGGCGGCGCTCGACCGGCTCGGCATCCGCCACTTCGAGGACCGGCGCATCACCGATCTCAGCGGCGGCGAGCGCCAGCTCGTCCTCGTCGCCCGCGCACTCGCATCGGGCGCCTCGCTGCTGCTGATGGACGAGCCGGGATCGGCGCTCGACTTCCGCAACCAGCAGCTCATCCTCAACACCATCAAGGACCTCGCGGCCGAGGGGCTGACCATCGTGCTGACCACGCACAGCCCCCAGCACGCGCTGCACGCAGCCTCGCACGTTCTGCTCATGGAGGCCCCCGGACGCCATGTCTTCGGGCCGGTCGACGAGGTGCTGGTCGATGAGCGCCTGGCCGCGGTCTACGGCATGCAGGTGAAGAATTTCACGCTCGAGACCGGCGGCCGGCCGGTACGGGCAATCGTTCCGATCTTCCAGTGACGGGGAGCGTCATGCGCAAGGGCCTGCTGATCACCAATGGCAACAATCTCGAGCCGCCGCTCGCACGGCCCGACGTCTATGGCGACCGGCTCGATGTCGCCCAGCTATACGACCTCGAGGCCGGCGGCCGCATACTCGACGCGCTCGCACCCTACGAGGCGCTGCTTCTGCCCATCCATACGGACCAGCTTTTCCTGCATCGGCACCGCGTCGACATCGATGCCTATCTCGACCGGGGCGGCACACTCGTCGTCAACGGGCATGTCGCGCATCCCTTCGCGCGCGAGCTCACGCGTTACGTGCCTGTCGAGAATGCGCGCATGCCCGATTATGAAGTGCTCATGCTTGCGGCCCATCCGGTGTTCGCGGGCGTCGACGCCCATGATCTGACGTTCCGCCGCGGCGTCTCGGGCTTTTATGGGCGGGGAAGCAATCCGCCGCCAAAGGGCGCGGTCGCGCTGACGGCGCTCCGGACCAGCGGCGCCATCGTCGATTGGGTGCATGAGCGCCCCGAAGGAGGCCGTATCTTCATGCATTCGGGCAATTCGATCTGGATGTATCAGGACGAGCCCGACACCAGCGCGGCGCGGATCGTGCCGCAACTGATCGACTGGGCACTCGGAGACAGGCCATGAGCGCGCGCGTCGCCGCCGTGGATGGCGGCACCTATTATCACGACGATACGCTGAGGGGGCCGCGCTACCGGGACCGGTTCGATCACACGATCTACATACGCGACCTCCCCGCCGCCGATCTCTCCGATATCGACATCCTGATCGCCAGTTGCGCCGCTGACTCGACCTCGCTCGCGCTGGCCCGCCCGGTCCTCGACGAACTGCTCGACCGGGGCGGCACGCTGGTCGTGATGGGCGCGAACAACCCCAATGGCTGGATCGGCCACCATGTGAAATGGCAAAGCGCGCCGTCCAACTGGTGGTGGTGGCTCGATCCGGAGGCCGATTCCGGGCTTCGTGTCGCGACCGAAACGCATGGGCTGTTCAAGCGGATGACGCTGCGCGATGCGACCTGGCACTATCACGGCCAGTTCGCCGTGCCGCCCGGCGCGGTCTCGCTGATCGACTGCGAATATGGTGGCTCGATCCTCTATGACGACTGCGTCACCACGCCCGGACGCATCATCGCCACGACGCTCGATCCCTTCTACCACCACGGCTCGCAATTCATGCCCGCCGCCACCCGTTTCCTCGACGCCTTCCTGCCCTGGCTCAAGGATGGAGCGCCGGCGTGAACGGGATCGCCTGAGTCGCCTGCCGGCCGTTCAGATGCGGCCGAACTCCGCGAGCAATTGCTCGACGGTCTTGCCCTTCGCCACCTCGAGCCGCGTGGCCTGTTCGCGCTCGGCCTGCTCGCGGGCGAGACCGAGGATTCTTTCGGCCTGATCGAGCGGCACCACCACGACGCCGTTGACGTCGGCGATGACGAAATCGCCGGGATGGACCGGCGTTCCACCGCAACTGATCGGCACGTTGAGCGAGAGCTCGTTCTTGCGGCCCGAATACATGGTGTGCGTGCCGCGCGCCGTGATCGCGCGGGTCCAGATCGGCCAGCCGATATCTTCGAGCTCGTCGATATCGCGGCCGGCGCCGTCGACGATCATGCCGCGAATGCCGCGATTCCTGGCCAATGCGCCCATCAGCCCGCCGCACACCGACACCTCGGTGTCCCCGCCGGCATCGACCACGATCACGTCGCCCTTCTGCCCGAGCTCGAGCGCCTTGAGCGGATCGACCAGATCGCCCTTCGAGAGCTGGACGGTCAGGGCCTGGCCGACGATCTTGGCGCGGAAGGCCGGTTTGATGGCCGAATGCATGACCCCGGTGCGATACATCGCATCGGCGAACACGCAGGAGGCCGAATAGGCCTCGGCCACGGCATCGAACCCGGCCAGCAGATCGGGCCTGCGCTCGAAATCGTGGAAGACTTGCAGCATGGTTTTTCCCTTTCGATGGCGGCTCAGGCGGCCGCCGAGCCCGTGCGACGCACGATGGTGCCGAGCCGGTCGAGCTTGTCGTCGCTCATATAGCCGTAGCGGTTGACCCACATGCCGTCCGGGCTCGCCGACCAGGCGGCCTGCATGCGCCGGGCTACGTCTTCGATCGGCCCGTAGCCATGCGCGAACCCGAAGACCGGCACGCTTCCGGCCGCGGTGCGTGCCGTCGAGATCGTCGTGGCCAGCGCTTCGGTGCCCACCGGGTGGTCCTCGTCCGGCTCGGGGTAACGCAGATCGGCGATGCCGCCGGGCTCGGGGCCGCCGGTGCCAAGAAGGCGGACCAGCATGCGGGCGAGCCTCGTCCCGTCGAGCCCGGGATTGGCCGTTTTCAGCGCGTCGGCATAAAAGCGCAGCATCATCGGCCAGTGCATGGTGTAGTGCTTGATGCCGATGCCGTCGCAATAGGGTGCCGCCCGCGCGAAGTCGAAGCCCGAGACCAGGTTCCACGGCGGCGGGAAGCATTGCGGCACCAGCGTCTTTCCGTGCGGCAGGGCGCTGCGGATGTCGGCGAGGAAATCGGTGACGATATCGGCCTTGAGCCTGAACAGGTCTCCGAGGCCCGGATAGAGCGCCATCCAGGAAGCGGCCGGACGGTCGAGATCAGCATTGATGAGCGATCCGTGCAGATGCCGATAGGCCCGCGCTGCATCGTTCCGCATGCGCGCGATGTCGTAGCCGGCGCGCCGGGCGAAGCCGAGCGCGTGATCGGAGAAGTCGAGAAAGACGGAATCGAGCGTATAGGGCGGGTATTCCGGCCAATCGATGCGAAAGCCGTCGATCGCGAGATAGGCGGCGGCGAGGTCGGCCAGCAGGGCCTTGAGATAGGCCCGGATATGGGGGCTCGCGAGGCTGCCATTGGCATCGAGCCTCTGGCCAGGCTCCCGGCCATCGGGCAGCAACGGCACGTCGTCGCCCTTCGGGGCACCGAACTGCACGCGATAGCCGGGCGGAATCGCCGCCTGCACCTGCAAATAGACGCCCAGCCCGCGCGACTTCGCCGCCTCGATGAAGCGCGTGACGGTGGCGCCCTCGCGTGCGGTGAGGGCGTCCGGCTCGGCGGGCTGGTAGCGCAGGCCCCGGTAGTGCGCCCGGTCCGGTGCGTAGCTCGGCGCGGTGCGGCAGAAGATCTCGCGCCGGCCCCAAAGATGCCGATCGAGCAGGCGCACCGAGCCCGCGCCCGCATCGGCCGGCGGCTCGCGGCTGCCCGTGCCGTCCGCGACCTGCTCCATGACATAGGGCGATGTGGCGATGGCGGTGACGCCGGCGCGGCGCTGGATATTGTCGAGAACCGCATCCGGTCCCTCGACCTGCGCCCATTCGGGCAGCACCGTCATGCCCAGAACCTTGGCCATCACGCTTCCGCCAGCCGGCGCACCATGGCCTCGTCGATCTCGACGCCGAGCCCTGGCCTGTCGTCGACGACGAAATGGCCGTCCACCACATCGGGATGGACCGTCGCGAAGCTCGACTTGATTGCATGGGCGTGGTGCGAGTGCTCCATGATCTGCAGCCGCGGGGACGCCAGCGCGACATGGATGCCCGCGGCGATGGCCAGGATGCAGCCCGCGCCCACATGCGGCGCCATGGGCAGGTTATGGAGGTCGCACAGCATGGCGATGCGCTTGCCCTCGGAGATGCCCGTGCGCCCGATATCGGGCATGGGCACGTCCATGGCGCGCTTTTCGAGCCAAGGCCGCCATTCATAGGAGGTGCGCAGCCACTCCCCGCTCGCCACCTGCATGTCGAGCGCGCGGGCGACCTCGGCGTGCCCATCCGGGTCCTCCGGCGCCACAGGAGCCTCGAGCCAGCGCACGCCGTGCCGTTCCAGCCCGCGCCCGAGAAGGATCGCCTCGGAGACGTCGCGCGTGGTGTGGACGTCTACCATCAGCTCGATCTGTTCGCCCACCCGCTCGCGCACGGCACCGACGATGTCGAGGATTTCGGGATTGGAGAGCCGGATGTGGAGCTTGAGCGCGCCATAACCGAGCCGGACCATCTCCGCCGCCTGGTCGGCCATGCGTGCGGGATCGGTGCCGCCGAAGCCGGAATAGACCCTGACCTTGTCGCGATAGCCTCCGCCGAGCAGCTTGTAGACCGGCTTGCCCAACGCCTTGCCCACAATGTCCCACAGCGCCTGGTCGACGCCGGAAAGTGCGTCGACATAGAAACCGGTGCCGTGGCCGCGTTCGCGCATGGCGGAATAGGTGCGGTACCACAGATATTCGACGTCATGGGGATCGTGGTCCATGATCACGGTTCGGCAGATATCCTCGACAATGGACTTGGTCGTGCCGCGCGCGACCGGCGAGAAGGCCTCGCCCCAGCCCACGATCCCGGTATCGGTCTCGATGCGGACCAGCACGGTCTCGACATGCTTGGGATAGATCGAGGTCCAGCTATCGCGCGCGATCACGTAGTCGCCGAAATCGTTGAGGTTCCTGTCCTCCCGGTTTTCGGTGAAGGCGTCGTCGCGCTTGAGCTTTATGGCGAAGGCTTCCACCTTGGCGATCTTCATGGGCTAACTCCTCAATAGGGGCCGATGCGCGGCGGGCCGGGGTCGATGGCGGCGATGGCCGCATCGAAGCTCTGCCGCATGAGGTCGAGCTTGACGGTCTGATAGGCGGGCTCGTCCCACAGATTGCGGTGCTCCCGGGGGTCCGCCTCGAGGTCGAACAACTCGCCGAGCCCCTGCGTGTGATAGACGACGAGCTTGTAGCGCCGGTCGCGCCACATGGTGGCCCGGCTCGCACCGGGCAGGTCGAGCGCGTCGATATATTCCGCGCGCACCCCGTCCCGATGCTCGGTGTCGCGTCCCTCGAGCAGGGGAACGAGGCTGCGTCCGGCCATGTGCGCGGGTATCGGAAGGCCGGCCAGCTCGAGCAAGGTGGGGGCCTTGTCGGTCAGCTCGACCAGGGCGTCGCTGACCTGGCCCGCGCGGATATGGTCGGGCCAGCGCCAGATCAGAGGCACGCGCACGAGCCCCTCGTAGAACCGGCAGCCCTTCTGGATCAGGCCGTGATCCCCCAGCGTCTCGCCATGGTCGGAGGTGAAGATGACGATGGTGTCCTCGGCGAGCCCGAGCGCATCGAGCTCGGCCAGCACGCGCCCGAGCTGGTCGTCGATCAGCTTGATCATGGCGTAGTAGGCCGCCTGAAGCGTCTTTGCGTCGCGCGCGCCTTCCGAACGGCCCTCGGGCTCGCGCTCGCCCGCCTTGAGCGAATGCGGCAGAATCGGGTGGTTGATGTCGAGATCGCCCGGGTCTCGGGGGCGCGACTGGAAATCGACGGCGGCGAGCTTTTCCTGCGCTTCGATGTCGCCAGGTTCGAAATGAGGTCCGGGCATGGCGGCCGGATCGAACTGGGCGCGATAGTCTGGCGGCGGGTTGAAGGGCGGGTGCGGATCGTAGACATTGACCGTCAGCAGCCAGGGCTGCTCGCGATTGCGCTGGATGAACTCGATGGCGCGCGTCGCCGCCCAACAGGTCTGGTGAAAGCGGGACGGCACCCCGGCGGAATCGGATGCGAGCCGGCCCAGATCCTCGCCCTGCTCACGCACCCAATCGGCATAATCGTGCCCTTCGGCCCATCCGTCGCGCGGGGCATGGCTGTAGTAGAACTCGGCATAGCCGTCATCGGCACGCGGCTCGGGTCGGCCATAGGGGCTGGCCAGATGTAGCTTGCCGACATTGGCGCATCGATAGCCCGCATCGGCGAACAGCCGCGTCACCAGCGGGAAGCGCCCGGAAAAGGCGTCGTTGCCGTTGCGATTGGCCCCGGCGGTCGAAGGGTAGACGCCGGTGAGGAAGCTCGATCGGCTGGGCGTGCAGATTGGCGCCTGGCAATAGGCGGTGGTGAAGGCGGTGCCCTCGGCGACCAGTCGGTCGATGTTCGGGGTCGAGACATGCGGGTTGCCGAGGGCGCCGATGGTGTCGAAGCGCTGCTGGTCGGTGCAGAACCACAGGATGTTGGGCTGCTTTGCGCTCATGATGCGACGACTCCTGCGGCTGGTGCGCCGGTAGCGGCGAAGGCCCCGGCGAGATTGAGCGTATCGGCATGGTGGCAGGCCGACAGGTGCCCGCCGCCCACATCGCGCAGCGCCGGCCGTTCGGTCCGGCACCGCTCGGTGGCATAGCGGCAGCGCGGATGGAAATAGCATCCCGGCGGCGGATTGGCGGGGTCGGCCACCTCGCCCTTGAGCAGCACGCGGCTGCGCTTGCCGCGCAGGGCGGGGTCGGGCTGGGGCACCGCCGACATCAGCGCCTCGGTATAGGGATGGCGCGGCGTGCGGAAGATGCGGTCGCGATCGGCGAGCTCGACGATCTTGCCCACATACATCACCGCTACCCGGTCGCAGATATATTCGACGACGCTGAGATCGTGGGCGACGAACAAATAGGTCAGGTTCAGACGGGCCTTGAGCCTGTTCATCAAGTTCAGGGTTTGCGCCTGCACGGAGACGTCGAGCGCCGAAACGGCCTCGTCGGCGACGATCAGCCTGGGGCGTAGCGCGATGGCGCGCGCAATGCCGATGCGCTGGCGCTCGCCGCCCGAAAAGGCATGCGGATAGCGCCGCATATATTCCGGCCTCAGCCCCACCTCTTCGAGCAGTTCGGCCACCATCTCCTCGCGTTTCCTGCCGGTGGCGATGCCGTTCGCCGACAGGCTCTGCCCAATGATTTCCAGCACGGGCAGACGCGGGTTGAGCGACGAGAACGGGTCCTGGAAGATCATCCGGATCTCGCGCCGGAAGCGCTTGAGCCCGGCGCCTTCGAGCCCGGCGATGTCTGCCACAGTGCCGTCGGCGCCGTGATAGCGGATCGCCCCGGCGCTGGGCTTGAGGATGCGGGTGATGGTGCGCCCGGTCGTGGTCTTGCCGCAGCC
>JAEWHZ010000232.1 GCA_023387585.1 Pseudomonadota bacterium | reverse complement strand
TGGAGGCGCCGTTTGGCCGAAGTGCTGTTCTACCATCTCGAAAGCCAGTCGCTCGAATCGGTGCTGCCCAGCCTGCTCGAGAAGACGCTGGAGCGCGGCTGGAAGGCGGTGGTCGAGATCGGCAGCGAGGAGCGGGCGGCGGCGCTCGATGCGCATCTGTGGACCTATCGCGACGATGCCTTCCTGCCGCATGGGCGGGACGGCGCCGGCCATGAGGCCCGCCAGCCCATCCTGCTGACCACCGGCACCGGAAACGCCAACGGCGCCGATGTGCGCTTCTTCGTCGATCGCGCCGTGCCGCGCGACACCGAGGGCTATCGGCGCATCGTGTTCCTGTTCTCGGGCCATGACGGCGATGCGGTGACCGAGGCGCGCGAAGCCTGGAAGGCGCTGCGCGGCGCAGCCGAGGTGACCTATTGGAAGCAGGACGGCAACGGGCGCTGGAGCCGGATGGGGTGAGGAGAGGCGGGCGATGAGTGCGGAGGAGGCGTTTCGGGCCGGGCATGCACGCGCCTATGCCGAGGGGCCGCCGCGGCAGGTTCCCGGGTTCGACGGGCTGCACCGGATGAGCGCGATGCTGCTGGCCGAGCGCGTGCCGGAAAAGGGGCGGGTGCTGGTGCTCGGCGCGGGCGGCGGGCTGGAGTTGAAGGCGCTGGGCGATGCGCATCCGGGCTGGGTGTTCGACGGCGTCGATCCCTCGGGCGACATGCTGCGGCTGGCCGACCGGATCGCGGCGGCGCATGCGGATCGAATCCGGCTGCATGAGGGCTATGTCGATATCGCGCCGGAGGGGCCGTTCGACGGCGCGGTGTGCCTGCTGACGCTGCATTTCGTGCCGCGTGGGGAGCGGCTCGAAACGCTGCGCCAGATCCGGCGCCGGCTGGTGCCGGGCGCGCCCTTCGTCGTCGCCCATATCAGCTTTTCCCAGACCGAGCCCGAGCGCTCGCTGTGGATCGCGCGGCATGTCGCCTTTGCCGGCACCGACCCGGCGCATGCCGAAAATGCGAAGCACGCGATCGCGACGCGGCTGTCGGTGCTGTCGCCGGAGGAGGACGAGGCCATGCTGCGCGAGGCTGGATTCTCGGGCGTCAGCCTGTTCTATGCCGGGCTGAGCTTCAGGGGCTGGGTGGGCTACGCTTAGGGCGGAACGCCCTACCGGCCCATCCGCGAGCTGCCGCCGGGGCCGAGGTCGAAATTGCCCTTGGTCTCCATCTCCTTGGCCGCGAGGTCGATATATTCCTGCATCAGCTCGTAGCAGAAGATGATCTCGATGGTTTCGGGGTCGTAGAAGGCGTTGGATTCGCCGCATCTCTTGGCGTTGAAGCTCACATCGCGCCGCAGGGGGTAGTTGCGGCGGATTTCCTCGGCGACGCGCTCGAAGATGCCGCTTTCGCGAAAGATGCTTGCCGGGTGGTGCAGGCGCCCGGTGACGTCCTCGTAGCGCACGGTGATCTCGCCGGGGCTGCCCTTGAGCCCGACATGGCTGCGGATCAGGTCGCGCATCGAGCGGTCGACCAGATGCCAGTCCCACACGCAGCTTTCCTGGCGGGGGCGGGCCATGCCGTAGGCGCTGGCGACCAGGCGGAAGGCGCGGTTGTCCCGGCCGACCATGTGGCACACGATCTGGAAGGCGCGCTGCTGGTCGAGGCTGTGCGAGGAGTAGAAATCGTCATTGCGGAAATCGTTGGTATAGGCCTGCCCGGACAGCAGCCATCCATAGGCGGCGTCGGCCAGTGCCGCATGGGATTCGGCGGTTCCGGCGCGCAGCATGATCCAGGTGGCGATGTTGTCGGCGGCGTCTTCCTCGCGCCCCAATATGGGCAGGCGCAACTGGTCGATCAGCAGGTGCCCGGCCTCGTGATAGAGCACGAACAGCGCGTTGTTGAGCGCGAAGCGGTGGGCCGCCTGCTGCGCCTTCTTGCCCATGGGCTGCGCCATCGCGCCGGACAGCCCGACGACGAGGGCCAGCCCGATCGCGACAACCCGTAGCCAGCTTGCCGCCATCGGATCCCCCTAAAACTCATGGGCACCAGAAAAAGCCACGCAAGCGGGGCTGTCAATCGGTCGGCTGGCGGGTGCGTTCACGCCTGCTCGGCTACCTCCAGCCGGCCGGACAGCTCCAGCCAGCGCTCCTCGTTCGCCGACAGCTGGGCGGCATGACGCGCCTTGTCGCGCCCCAGCGCCGCGAGCCGCTCTGGCGCGCCCTGATAGAGCGCCGGATCGGCCAGCTGGGCCTCGATCTTGTCGATCTCGACCTGGAGGCGGGCGATCTTTTGCTCGCAATCCTTGATCTGCTTGCGCAGGGGCGCGATCTCGGCGCGGCGGGCGGCGGCCTCCTGGCGCTGCGCCTTGCGGTCCGACGCATTGCCGCCGCCGCGCTCGCGCATGCCGGTGATCTGGCGCTGATAGCTTTCAAGGTCCTCGTCGAGCTCGCGCACCGTGCCCTCGGCGGCGATCCACAGCGTGTCGCAGGTGGCTTCGATCAAATGGCGGTCGTGGCTGATGATGAGCACGGCGCCCTGGTATTCGTTGAGCGCCGCGACCAGCGCGTCGCGGCTGTCGATGTCGAGATGGTTGGTCGGCTCGTCGAGGATCATCATGCCGGGGCCGGAAAAGCTGATCAGTCCGAGCAGCAGCCGGGCGCGCTCGCCGCCGCTGAGGTTCTTCGCCTTGGTGTCCATGCGCGACTTGGTGAGGCCCATCTGCGCCAGCCGCGAGCGGCGGCGGGATTCGTTGTCGGTGGGCATCAGCGAGACGACATGCTCGAGCGGGGTCCATTCGGGCACCAGCTTGTCGAGCTGGTGCTGGGCGAAATGGGCGATCTCGAGCTTCTTGCCGCGATTGAGGCTGCCGGCCATCACCTCGAGCTCTCCGGCCAGCAGCTTGGCGAAGGTCGACTTGCCGTTGCCGTTGACCCCGACCAGCGCGATGCGGTCCTCGGGGTCGATGCGCTGGGTGATGTTGCGCAGGATCACCTTGTCGCCATAGCCGGTGGCGACGTTTTCGAGCGACAGCATGGGAGTCGGCAGCGCCTCGGCGGGCTGGGGGAAGACGAAGGGCGCCGAGCTTTCGTCGAACAGCGCCTCGGGCGGGCGCAGCTTTTCGATCATCTTCATGCGCGCCTGGGCCTGCTTGGCCTTGGTGGCCTTGGCGCGGAAGCGGTCGACGAATTTCTGCATATGGGCGATCTGGTCGAGCGCCTTCTCGCGGCCCTTGTTGTGCAGCTCCATCTGCATGCGGCGGGTGGCCTCGAAGGTGTCGTAGCCGCCCTTGTAATAGGTGAGCTTGCGGTGCTCGAGGTGGACGATGGAATCGACGGCCTTGTTGAGCAGGTCGCGGTCGTGGCTGATCAGGAACACGGTGTAGGGGTAGGTGGCGAGATAGCGTTCCAGCCACAGCGTGCCTTCGAGGTCGAGATAGTTGGTCGGCTCGTCGAGCAGCAGCAGGTCGGGCTGGCTGAACAGCACGCCGGCGAGCGCGACGCGCATGCGCCAGCCGCCCGACAATTCGCGGGTCGGCGCTCCCTGCCGGTCCTGGTCGAAGCCGAGGCCCTTGAGGATGGCGGAGGCGCGCGCCTCGGCGGTGTGGGAATCGATGTCGGCGAGGCGGGTATGGATCTCGGCGATCCGGTTCGGGTCGGTCGCCGTTTCGGCCTCGATGAGAAGGCGCGCGCGCTCGGCATCGGCGGCGAGCACCACGGAGAGCACGGATTCCTCGCCGGCCGGCGCTTCCTGCGCCACCGCGCCGATGCGGGCGCGCCGGTGCACGTCGACGCTGCCGGCATCGGCGGCGAGATGGCCCTGGATGATGTGGAACAGCGTCGTCTTGCCAGAGCCGTTCTTGCCCACGAACCCGGCCTTGGCGCCGGTGGGCAGCACCAGCGAGGCGTCTTCGAGCAGGGGCCGGCCCTCGATGCGATAGGTGAGGTTGGTGATGGTAAGCATGAAAATCGTGCATCCGACGCGCCGGCTATGCGTTGCCCATCGCGGATGCGATCGGTGGGCCGGCAGCCGGCCCAAGCTTCGGCGCGCGCCGGACGTCCTATGAGAACCGGGCGCATCTGGAGCGTTTCCCGGATACCGGTTCTGCGGCTCGGAAACGCGATGAATATGAACTGGTCTAACGCGTACTAGGAGAGAAAGACAATGCTCAAGCACACACGCCCCGCACTCGCCGTTCTCGGCCTCGCGGCCCTCTGCACGGCGGCCATGGCGCAGTCGGGCGTCATCGACGATCTCGATGCCGACCGTGTCAGCCCCACGGAGGTAAAGATCGACTTCGAGTTCGACGGCGGCGCCTGCCAGGCGGTCGAGCCGGCCGAGATCGGCGAGAACATCGACGGCACGCTGACCGTGACCTTCCCCACACGCGCCACGGCCGAGACCTGCACCATGCAGATCGTCGAGATCGAGGTGGAGCAGGTCGTTGCGGCCGACGAGACCGTGTCGCGCATCGAGGTGGTGCTGCTCGGCACAGACGGGCAGGAGATCGGACGCGACAGCACGCGCATCGAAGACGACTGAGCCGGGGCGCTCGTCTTGTATTGGTCACGGCGCATGGCTAAAAGGCGCCACCCAATCCAACACCCAAGGACAATCCGCCCATGGCCATCGAGCGCACCTTCTCGATCATCAAGCCCGACGCCGTTCGCCGCAATCTGATCGGCAAGATCGT
>JAEWHZ010000072.1 GCA_023387585.1 Pseudomonadota bacterium | reverse complement strand
CCCCCCGCCAGCATCAGGTTCCGGACCTTTCGCCGATGCGCGGCTCGGTTCCGGCGAGCAGGCGGGCGATGTTGGTGCGGTGCTGGAAGATGAGCAGCAGCGCGATCAGCGTCGCCGTCAGCGCCAGAGGCGGGCCGGAAAAGGCATAGGCGAAGAGCGGGGCGGTGACGGTGGCGGTCAGCGCCGCCAGAGAGGACATCTTTTGCGTGACGGCGATCAGCAGCCATACGGCGCAAAAGATCAGCCCCAGCGGCCAGTAGAGCGCCAGCAGCGTGCCGATGAAGGTCGCGACTCCCTTGCCGCCTTTGAACTTCAGCCAGACCGGGAAGCAGTGGCCGAGAAAGGCGAAGCCGCCGGCGATCATCGCCGCCGTCTCGCCGAAGGCGTAGCGCGCGATCAGCACCGCCGCCGCCGCCTTGGCGGCGTCGAGCAGCAGCGTGCCGGCCGCCAGCCCCTTGTTGCCGGTGCGCAGCACGTTGGTGGCGCCGATATTGCCCGAGCCGATGGCGCGGATGTCGCCCAGCCCGGCGGCGCGCGTCAGCAGCAGGCCGAAGGGGATGGAGCCGAGCAGATAGCCCAGCACGGCCGCATAGACCCAAGAGATGTCGAAACTCATGATGTCGAAGCTCATGCCGCGTCCTCCTCGGCGTGCCGGTAGACCGTTGCCCCCCCGACCCAGGTCCGCATCACCTTGCCAGCAAGTCGCGCGCCTTCAAAGGCCGTGTTTCGCGAGCGCGAGCGCAGCCGGGTCTCGCGCACCTGCCAGGGATAGTCGAGATCGACGAGGATCAGGTCGGCCGGCGCGCCGATGGCGATGCGCCCGGTTTCGAGCCCGAGCAGCTGGGCCGGCCTTAAGGTCATGGCGCGCAGCACGGTCATCAGATCGACCTCGCCATTGTGGACCAGCCGCAGCGCGGCGCCGAGCAGGGTTTCGAGCCCCACCGCGCCGTTGGAGGCTTCGGCGAAGGGCTGGCGCTTGACCTCGGTGTCCTGCGGATCGTGGTCGGAATGGATGACGTCGATGACGCCCGAGCGCAGCGCCTCGACCATGGCCAGCCGGTCGTCCTCGCGGCGCAGTGGCGTCGCCAGCTTGAAGAAGCTGCGGTAGCGCCCGACATCGTTCTCGTTGAGCGAGAGGTTGTTGATCGACACGCCGGCTGAGATTCGGTCGCTCCTGCACCTGGCCTCGCGCACGAGGCTCGCCGAGCCGGCGACTGAAATCTGCGCCGCGTGATAGTCGACGCCGGTGAGCAGGGCCAGTTGCAGGTCGCGTGCCAGGGGAATGGTCTCGGCTTCGGCCGGAATGCCCTTGAGCCCGAGCACGGTGGCGAAGGCGCCCTCGTTCATCACCCCGTCGCCGACCAGTTCGGCATCGGCGAGGTGGTGGACGATGCGCATGCCGAAATTGGCGGCATAGCCGAAGGCCGAGCGCAGCAGGGACGAGGACTGGATGGCGGCGTCGCCATCGCTGAGGCAGACGGCGCCCGCTTCCTGGAGCAGGCCGAATTCGGTGATCTCCTGTCCGGCGCAGCCGCGGGTGATGGCCGCGGCCGGCAGGATGCGGGCCGGCGAGGTGGCGGCGGCGCGGCGGATCAAAAAGTCGACCAGTGCCGCATCGTCCACCACCGGCGTGGTGTTGGGCATCATCAGGAAGCTGGTGACCCCGCCCGCCACCGCCGCGGCGCCGGCCGTGGCCAGCGTCTCGCGATATTCGCGCCCCGGCTCGCCCACGAAGACGCGCATGTCGACGAGGCCGGGGGCGAGTACCAGCCCGCCGGCATCGACGATCTCGGCGCCGTCCGGCACCCCGGTGGGGCCCGTGAGGCTGATGCCGGCGATGCGCCCGTCCTCGACCAGCACGGCGCCCGTGGCGTCGGTCATGGTCGCGGGATCGACGATGCGGGCATTCTCGATCAGCAGCGGGGCGGTCATTGCACGTCTCCGCGCGGGGCGAGCAGGGCGTCGAGCACCGCCATGCGCACGGCGACGCCCATCTCCACCTGGTCGGTGATCACCGAGCGCGGTCCGTCGGCTATGGCCGGGTCGATCTCGACGCCGCGATTCATCGGCCCGGGATGCATGACGATAGCGTCAGGTTTCGCCCGCGCGAGCTTTTCGGCGTCGAGCCCGTAGAAGCGGTAATATTCGCGCACCGAGGGGATCATGCGTCCGCTGGCCCGTTCGTGCTGCAAGCGCAGCATCATGACGACGTCGGCGCCTTCGAGCCCGGCTTCCATGTCGGTGAACACTTCCGTCGCCAGCTGCTCGATGCCGGCCGGCAGCAGGGTGCGCGGGGCGACGACGCGCGTGCGCACGTTAAGCGCGCCGAGCAGCAGCAGATTGGAGCGCGCGACGCGCGAATTGGCGATGTCGCCGCAGATGGCGACCGTCAGCCCGGTGATGGTGCCCTTGTGCTGGCGGATGGTCAGGGCGTCGAGCAGGGCCTGCGTCGGGTGCTCATGGGCGCCGTCACCGGCGTTGACCACCGCGCAGCCGACCTTTTGCGACAGCAGCTCGACGGCCCCGGAGGCCGAATGGCGCACGACGATCACGTCGGGGCGCATGGCGTTCAGTGTCGCCGCCGTGTCCACCAGCGTCTCGCCCTTGGAGACCGAGGAGGTGCGCACCGACATGTTGACCACCAGCGCTCCGAGCCGCTTGCCGGCGATCTCGAAGGAGGACTGGGTGCGCGTCGAGGGTTCGAAGAACAGATTGATCTGCGTCTTGCCCGAAAGCGTCGTCAGCGATTTTCGCTCCTGGCGCGACACCGGGATCATCCGTTCGGCCCGGTCGAGCAGGTCGAGGATTTCGTGCGGGGCCAGATCGGCGATGGAGAGCAGATGCTTTTGGGCGAAGGGCGGAAAGCCGCCCGGCATGCGTGCCGGCTCGGCTGGCGTTGAACTGGCCATGGGCTCCGGTCCCGTTTGGATCGCCGCCCTCTAGCAAGCGCGCGGGCCAGCGGCAACCGCATGCGTGGCGTTGTCCTCAGCGCAGCCGGTCGAGCGCGCCCTGCAAAATGTAACTGGCGGCGAGCTTGTCGACCAGTTCCGCGCGCCGGTCGCGCCGCAGATCGGCCTCGATCATCATGCGGGTGACGGCGCTGGTCGAAAGCCGCTCGTCCCAGAAGGCGAGCGGCAGCGGGATCAGCCCGGCGAGGTTGCGCGCGAAGGCGCGGGTCGACTGCACGCGCGGGCCTTCCGAGCCGTCCATGTTGAGCGGCAGGCCGAGGACGATGCCGACGGCGCCGGTCTCGTCGATAATCTGGCGCAGCCGCGCGGCGTCGGCGGTAAACTTGGTGCGCTTGATGGTTTCGAGCGGCGTCGCCGTCATGCGCAGCGCGTCCGACACCGCGACGCCGATGGTCTTGGTGCCGAGGTCGAGCCCGATGAGCTTGCCGCGTTCCGGCAGCAGGGCCAGCGGGTTGGTGCTATGATCTTTGATGGGTGTTTCTGTCATCTGTGGGCTGCTAGATAACGCCGATTGCGTGGATTGGCGAGACGAGGATGCGGTGAAACTCACTTGGTTCGGCGGGCGGACGCTGCGGGTGCATGCGGGCGGGGAGATCGGGGTGATCCGCGAGGCGGCCGATCCGGCCGGGTTCGACGCGCGCGAGCTGGTCTCGGGTGCCGACCATGTCTGGCAGCTCGATGCGGCGCAGGGAGAAAGCGATCTGGCGCGCTGGCGGCCGCGCCGGGCCGCGACGGTACTGGAGCAGGGCGAGAGCGCCGCGCCGGCCGAAACGGCGCGCTATCATGCCGGCGAAGGCTGCGGGCTGTTCGAGGTGCCGGGCGAGCCGCCGCTGGCGCTGGTCTGGTCGATGCCGCCCGAACTGGGGCGCTGGCTCTCCGACGCGGTGGCGGTGGTGATGGCGGAAACCGGCGAGGCCGCGACGCGATATGGCGCCGCGCTGATCGGGATGCGCCCGCCGCGGCTGATCCTGCTCGCGGTTCCGGCGGGGGAAGTGGACGTGGCGTTCGGCGCGCTGGCGCCGCTTGCGGGCGACACCGGGCTGATGGTTCTCGAGCCGGCGCTGGGGCTTGAAGTCTAAGCGATTGCGTCTGCCGCGCCGGCATTGCTAAAAGCCGCGCGTCAGTGTCTCCACGAGGTTTCCGTCATGTCCGTCGACGCCAACACGGTCAAGCGCATCGGCCGGCTCGCCCGCATCC
>JAEWHZ010000369.1 GCA_023387585.1 Pseudomonadota bacterium | reverse complement strand
CAGCCCAGTGCCGCGGACACCGGCAGGCCGCGGCGACGGTCGATGGCGGCGGGCAGCGCGGGAACGATCGGGGGAAGCGTGGTCATCGAAATCCTTCTCAGCAGGACGAGCGGGCGGCCCGGAACCCCTGCTCGGCATGGCCGGGCTTGAGGTGGGGCACGCATTCGGGTTGCGAGGCGAACGAGACATAGACGAGATGCGCATTGGCCAGCGCCAGCACGCCGAGGCCGATGACCAGCGCCAGCGCTATGGCCCGGCGCGGCCGCATCTTCCCGGCCCTCTCGATCGGACGGGCGCTCATCGCGCTTGCGCTCTCAGGTCGTGGACGTAGAGCGCGAGGATGCGCATGTCGGTCGTCGACAGCCTGTCCTCCCAATGCGGCATGTGCCCCATCCTGCCGCCATAGATCGAGGCCCGGACCTGGGCGCGGGTGCCGCCATAGGTCCAGAACGGATCGGTGAGGTCCGGCGCACCGAAATCGGTCACGCCGCGCGCATCGTCGCCGTGGCAGGAGGCGCAGTTGAAGGCGAACACCTCTTCTCCTGCCGGATCGGCGAGCGGGCCGGCGGGGTCGGAGAGCGAGAGCACATAGGCGGTGACGGCGTTGATGTCCTCGCGCATCAGCATGCCGTCGCGCCCGAAGGCCAGCATCTGGCCGAAGCGCGTCTCGGGGTGGCCGGAGTTGATCCCCACGCGGATGGTCTCATGGACCGTGTCGATGTCGTCTCCCCACAACATCGGCGCCTCGGCGATGTTGGGATAGCCGGTATTGCCAGCGCCGGTCTGCCCGTGACAGGCGGCGCAATTGTCGACGAACAGCGTTCCGCCGGCGCTGCGCACGATGTCCATCAGCGCGGCATCCTCGAGAATGGCGTCGAACGGCTGGGAGTCGATGGCCTCTGTCCACACGCTGCGCTCCATGCGCGCCTCGGCGACGTCGCGGTTGACCGTGTCACGCTGGTCGACGCCGAGCAGTCCGCGCGTATAGCCGGTGATGCCCGGCCAGGCCGGCAGCAGGATGGTCGAGACCACCAGGTAGATCGCCCCCAGGATCAGCGAGGCGAACACCACCTTGGGCACCGGGGAGTTGAGCTCGGTGATGCCGTTCCAGTCGTGGCCGGTTGTGATCTGCCCGGTTACGGGATCGCGTTCGGGCCGGCTCATGGGCGGTCCTCCCCGTCATGCAGCGGGGCCTGCTTGGCCTTGTCGAACCGCTTCTTGTTGCCCGGCCAGAACACGTAGACCAGCACGGCGATGGACATGGCGATCAGGTAGAACAAGCCGAAGGTTTTTGCGAATGCCACCAGGGTGTCGTGGTCGGGAAGCATCATTCGACCTCCGCCGTCCGGCCTTCATAGGCCGCTTCGGTAAGCCGCCCGAGCACCTGGAGATAGGCGATGAGCGCGTCCAACTCGGTCACCCAGGTGGGGTTGCCGTCGAACAGGGCGATATTGGTCGCGCCGCCATAATTCTCGATCACCCCGCGCGCCGCGTCCGAATCCGGGTTGGCCTGGCCATAGGCGTCGCTGGGCGCGTTGGCGATCTGCTCGTCGGTATAGGGCACGCCGACCGCGCGCATGGCGGAAAGGTGCTCGCCCAGATCGTCCATGCGCAGGCCGGTGGTCGCCAGCCAGCCATAGCGCGGCATGTTGGATTCCGGCACCACGTCGCGCGGGTTGATCAGGTGCGCGGCGTGCCAGTCGTTGGAATATTTGCCCCCGATCCGCGCCAGGTCCGGTCCGGTGCGCTTCGAGCCCCACAGCATGGGGTGGTCGTATTGCGACTCCACCGCCAGCGAATAGGGCCCGTACCGCTCCACTTCGTCGCGCAGCGTGCGGATCATCTGGCTGTGGCAGGCATAGCATCCTTCGCGGATGTAGATGTTGCGCCCGGCCAGCTCCAGCGGGGTGTAGACCCGCATGTCGGGGGCGTGCTCCACCGTCTCGTCGATGGTGAACAGCGGCGCGATCTCGACCAGCCCGCCGATCGAGGCGACGCCGATAATGGCCAGCACGAGGCCGATGGTGCTCTTTTCGAGCTTGTAGTGCAATCCGAACATCGGCCTACTCCGCCGGCTCTGCCACGGCCGCGCCGGCCTGAGGCAGGTCGACGTGATCCTCCTCGGGCTGGGCGTCCGGCATGCGGATGGTCATGACGACGTTGTAGAGGGCCACGATGGCGCCGAGCGCGAAGATCGATCCGCCGACGGCGCGGGCGATATAGTAGGGATACATGGCAACCAGGGATTCGAGGAACGAGTAGGTCAGGGTTCCGCTCTCGGAATAGGTGCGCCACATCAGGCCCTGGACGACGCCCGAGTTCCACATCGCGAAGACGTAGACGAGCGTGCCGATCAGCGCGAGCCAGAAGTGCAGCTCCACCAGCCCGGCCGAATACATGCGCGGCTTGCGCCACATCCACGGCACGAGGGCGTAGAGCGATCCGAAGGTGATCATCGCCACCCATCCCAGCGCGCCGGCATGCACGTGCCCGACGGTCCAGTCGGTATAGTGCGACAGCGAGTTCACCGGCCTGATGGCCATGAACGAGCCTTCGAAGGTCGTGATGCCGTAAAAGATCGCGGCCAGCATCATGAAGCGCAGCACCGCGTCGTCGCGCACCTTGTGCCAGGCGCCGTTGAGCGTCATCAGCGCATTGCCGGCCGACGCCCAGGAGGGGATCAGCAGCACCACCGAGAACACCATGCCCAGCGTCTGCACCCAGTGCGGCAGCGCGGTGTAGTGCAGGTGGTGCGAGCCCGCCCACATATACATGAAGGTGATGCCCCAGAAGCTGATGATCGACAGCCGGTAGGAGAAGATCGGCCGGTTGGCGCGCTTGGGCAGGTAGTAATACATCATGCCCAGAAAGCCCGCGGTCAGGAAGAAGGCGACCGCGTTGTGGCCGTACCACCATTGCGTCATCGCATCCTGCACGCCCGAGAAGATCGAGTAGCTCTTGGCATGGCCGAACGAGACCGGCACCGCGATGTTGTTGACGATGTGCAGCATGGCCACCACGAGGATGAAGGCCATGTAATACCAGTTGGCCACATAGATATGCGGTTCCTTCCGGCGCTGGAGCGTGCGGATGTAGATGAAGAAATACACCACCCACACCACGACCAGCAGGATGTCGGCATACCATTCCGGCTCGGCATATTCCTTGGACTGGGTGACGCCCATCAGATAGCCGCTGGCCGCCAGCAGGCAGAACAGGTTGTAGCCCACCAGCACGAACCAGGGGCTGAACTGGTCCGGCAGCCGGGCGCGCGAGGTGCGTTGCAGCACGTGCAGCGAGGTGGCGATCAGCGCGTTGCCGCCGAACCCGAAGACGACGCCGCTGGTGTGCACCGGCCGCAGGCGTCCGAAGCTCGTCCAGGGCACGTTGAAATTGAAATCCGGAAAGGCGAGCAGGAACGCGACCCAGGCGCCCACCGCCATGCCGACGATGCCCCACAACAGGGTGAGGATGATGCCCACCTTGGTCGGGTCGTCGTAATATTCATTGAGCCGTTCGGCGGACGGTTCCGGCGCGCCCATGGCCCGCGCCACCATCGCCACGCCGACAAGGCCGAAACCCAGCATCAGCCAGCCATGGCCGCCGAGCAGGTCGTTGCGCCCGGCAATGGCGAAAGCCAGTCCCACACAGGCGAGAAATCCGAGCAAGCTCAGCGCCAGAACGCGCTCGTTGCGTGTAAGTTGTGCCATCATCGCTCAGGCGTGTCCCCTTGGTGGCCTGGTTCCGGCGCAAGGCAAGCCGTCGATTCCCGGAGAGGAATCAGCGCGCAAGCCTCGATACCTGGACTGGGCGTATCATTTGCGCGGCCCGCGCTGTTTGACGCAGATCAAACAGGCGCCGGCGATGCGCGATGCGGCACGCCCTCTTTTCCGCCTTCCGGTCCCGTGCCCGGAAGCCGTCCGGGCACGGTTGGACGATCGGGCTGCCGGCTTACAGCCCCAGCTCCTCATAGGCTGCCGCGAGCCGCTGGGCGGCGACCGGGGGCACCCGTACCGCCTTGACCTCTTCGAGATTATACGGGTCGTCCCCCACCAGCACGACCATCACCATGCCCATGGGCAGGTGCGGCGTGCACTTGATGGCGTAGACGCCGGGCAGCTCGAAGGTCACGGTTTCGTCCCTGCTGAGCGCGGTCCGGAACGTCGCGGCCCCTTCCGGTATGGCGCCGGCAATGGTCTCCGCGTTGTGGCCGGGATTGACCGACAGGAAGGTCACCGTGTCGCCGGGCTGGATATGCAGGGCCGCAGGCTCGAAGACCATGTTTCCTGCATCCCCGCGATTGAGCATCCGGACTTCGTGGTCGGCGGCCAGGACGGGCGTCGCCGCAAGGGCGAAAGCGGCGAGAATGGCGGCGAGCGTTTTGGTCATGATCTTGCTCCTTACTTGAATGCGTCGGCGCATTCGCCTGCGGTTCTAAACCGTTGCGGCATGGACAAGTTTGCGCTGCGCCAAACTGCGCGCGCAAAAGCTTCTACTGCGCCAGTATGACGCAGTAACTTCATTTCTCTCATGCAAGTTGGGGTGCGTCAATATGTCTTCGGTCGATCATTCAATATTTGCGCCGGCGCAAAGTAATGCCGCCAGTTTCTATTCTAGCAAGATGACACGCGGACCAAAACGGCCCGTGCGAGCCAGGAGAACCGAGATGACGCAGAATACCATCCTCCGCAGAAGCTTTCTCGCCGGCACTGCGGCCCTGGCCGCGGGCGCGCCCCTGGTCCTGTCGCGGCAGGCCTTCGCCCGCACCCAGGCCGATGTGGCCGGCGTGGCGCCGGTCGCCGATATCGAGCAGCTGGAGCGGGTCGAGATCGAGCTCGCGCCCCCGCCCTTCGTGCATGCCCACGACCAGGTCGCGCCCCCTGCCCCGCGCGTCGTCGCCTTCCGCATGGTGATCGAGGAAAAGCCGATGGTCATCGACGATGCCGGCACGGTTTTGCAGGCCATGACCTTCCACGGCTCGATGCCGGGCCCGCTGATGGTGGTGCATGAGGGCGACTATGTCGAACTCACCCTCGTCAACCCCGCCGCCAGCGAGATGTCGCACAATATCGACTTCCACGCTTCGACGGGCGCGCTGGGCGGTGCCGCGCTCACCCATGTCTATCCGGGCGAGGAAGTGGTGCTGCGCTGGAAGGCCACGCGTCCCGGTACCTTCACCTATCACTGCGCGCCCGAGGGCATGATCGCCTGGCACGTGGTGGCGGGGATGACCGGGGCCGTCATGGTGCTGCCGCGCGACGGTCTCAAGGACCACGAGGGCAAGCCGGTCACCTATGACAAGCTGTTCTATATCGGCGAGAACGACCTTTACGTACCGCGCGACGAGAACGGCAACTTCAAGGCCTACGCTTCGCTCGGTGAAAGCTTCGCCGATACGCTCGAGGTCATGAAGGGCCTGATCCCCACCCATGTGGTGTTCAACGGCCGCGTCGGAGCGCTCACGGGCCAGAACGCGCTGACCGCGAATGTCGGGGAGACGGTGCTGTTCGTGCACAACAGCTGCAACCGCGATACCCGTCCGCACCTGATCGGCGGGCATGGCGATCTGTTCTGGCCGGGCGGCGGCTTCAACAACCCGCCGCAGCGCGACTTCGAGACGTGGTTCATCCCCGGCGGATCGGCGGCGGCGGCGCTCTACACATTCCGCCAGCCGGGCGTCTATGCCTATGTGAACCACAACCTCATCGAGGCCGAGCAACTGGGCGCCACGGCCCATGTGCTGGTGGAAGGCGAGTGGGACGATGACCTGATGAAGCAGGTCCTGGCCCCCCGCCCCATCCAAGAGTAGCGGGGACGGAGGAGACCCGCGGGCGGCCCTTTTCCTGGAACGGGAAAAGGGCCGTTTCTTTTTTCAGGAGCGTTTCCAGGAAAAGTGCAAGGCGGTTTTCCGGTTCGGAAAAGGCGACCAGGCAAAGGAACAGGAGCGAGCCATGGCTTATGCACAAACGCTGAAGGTCGCCGGCGCGATCATGCCGCCCCTTCTCGCCCTCGGGGCGGTTCTCGTCGTGGCGGCGGTGGCGTTCTCGCCCTCGGGCTTCGACTGGCGCAGGAAAGACATCCCGGTGGCGGAGACGGTCCGGGTGCCGCCGGCCACCATCGCCTATCGGGCGGCGGGCACCTTCGTTCTGGACGGTAACGAGATCGACGCGCCGCTGACCGAAATCGGCGCCGGCGGCGCGCTGGACGTGATGAAGTACCAGGTCTCGGTCGGCCAATATGCGCTCTGCGTCGCCGACGGGGCCTGCGTTCCGGCCGATACACCCCATGGCGCCGGCGGCGACATGCCCGTGACCGGGGTCAGCTATGTCGATGCCGTGGCCTATGCGCAATGGTTCTCGCAAGCGAGCGGCGAGCGCTGGCGGCTGCCGACGGATCTGGAATGGGCGCGCTTCGCCGACCTCGCGCCCGAGCCGGAGCTGGAAGCCGGTTCGCAGAACATGGTCGACCGCTGGCTCGACAGCTATCGTCGCGAGGCAGCGAGCGACCGCGCGCCGGATCCGGCAGTGAAGCCGAAGGGCCATTTCGGGGTCAATGCGCTGGGCATCGCCGATATCGCCGGCAATGTCTGGGAGTGGACCGACACCTGCTTCGCGCGGATCGGTCTCGACGCGGCGGGAAACATCGCCTCGCGGCTCGAGACCTGCGGGGTGCGCGTCGCCCAGGGGCAGCATCGGGCCTATTTGTCGGTCTTCGTGCGCAACCCCGTCACGGGGGCCTGCGCCGTGGGCACGCCGCCCGACCATCTGGGGTTCCGCCTCGTGCGCGAGCCCGCCTGGTACGAAAACCTGCTTCGCTGGTTCGATTGAGCGCCGTTCCGACATTGCCCCACCCGGTTTTGCGCACTAGTCTCGCGCAAACATGACCGGAAGGCGCCTGTGACGCAGATGACGAGCATTGATCGAGGCATTGTTCGCACCTTTCCGCTGTTTCAAGGAATGGATGCGGAAAGCTTCGAGACGATGCTCGACAGCGCCATGGTGCGCCGCTTCCCGGCGGGGCAGCCGGTATTCGAGCAGGGGCAGGAAGCCCGCGAGTTCTTCGTTCTCACCGAGGGGCGGCTCAAGGTGACCCAGATCACCGAGGACGGCCAGCAGGTCATGATCCGCATCGTCAATCCCGGCGACCTGTTCGGCATTGCCAGGGCCCTGCGGCGTCCCGACTATCCGGGAACGGCGACCGCCGCCGTCGACAGCGCCGCCCTCGCCTGGCCGATGAACCACTGGTCGAAATTCGTCGAGACCAATGCGTCGCTTGCGGTCGGTGCCATGCAGACGGTCGGCGAGCGGCTTCAGGAATCCCACGCAAGGCTGCGCGAGATGGCCACCGAGGAGGTGGAGCGGCGCGTCGCGCACACCGTTCTGCGGCTGATGCAGCAATCGGGCCGCAAGGAGCCCGACGGCATCCGCATCGACTTTCCCATCTCCAAGCAGGACATCGCCGAGATGACCGGCACGACCCTGCACACCGTGTCGCGCATTCTCACCGCTTGGGAGGGAAAGGGGCTCGTGACGGGCGGGCGCCAGAAGCTGCTCGTGCGCGACCCGCACGGGCTGACGCAACTGGCCGACGGTCGTTCGGGCTCATAGCCGGCCGCAACGCCGCTTCCAGGGTGGCGGGATCGAGCCCGTGCAGCCGTGCCGCCTCGTCGAGCGTCGTGAACCCGGCCACCGGGCATCCCACGCAATGCAGCCCGAGGCGCAGGATCACCGGAACCGTCCGCGGCCAGCGCTGCATGATCTCGAGCATGCTCAATCGATCGTCCGGGCTCATGACGTTGCCGCCTCTTCAACGGATGATCGCACCACTCTAGTGCCGCCCCCGTCGCGGGTCCTTGCGCCAGCACAAGGACCGTTTGTTCAGGCCTGCCGCGCCTCATGGTCCCGGCCCAGCCGCTCGCGCAGCCCCAGCAGGTCGATGGCCCCGTCGACCGTCGCGATGGTGCAGCCGCGCTCCAGCACCGCATCGATCAGCGCTGCCAGCCGGTCCTCGGTGCAGCCGAATTCGCTTCCGGCGACATCATGGGTGAACAGGATCAGCCAGCCCGGCGCGGCGCATAGATCGTCGAGCACCGGTGCCATCGCTGCGACGTCCGGCCCGCCGTCGCGCAATTCGTGGGCGACGAGGTTGAACGGATCGACCGCGCCGCGATTGATGCCGGGCATGCCGCCGCGGCTGGTCAGGAAGTGCCGCCGCAACTCCCCCTGCGCCGGCGGCCAGCTCATGATGTAGGGCACGGCGAAATTGCGCGCCTCCATGCGCCCGTCGCATTCTGTGAGGAAGGCGGCGCTGCGCTCGAGGTCCTCCGCCAGCGCCCGCCGGCCGTATTGCGCCAGTTTGCGGTGCGAGAAGGTGTGGCAGGCGAGCTCGTGCCCGCGTTCCGCCAGCTCGCCGCACGCCTCCGCCGACAGCAGCGGCCCATCGGCCCTTGGTCGCCCCAACAGGCCGCCGGCTATGTAATAGGTCCCCCTTGCCCCCACCGCCTCGAGCCGCGGCGCGCCGCGCGAGAACGCGGTTTCCGGCGCATCGTCGAAGGTGAAGGACACGATCGGCCGCGCCGGCGCCATGGTGACGCGCGGCCCGGGAAAATGGCGCACGATGCGGTTGGCGATGCGGTCGGCCAGCGTCCCCGTCTTCACCCGGCCCTGTTCGCCTTCGTCGCTCATCGCTCTTCCCTTTCCGTGATCACATCCGCCCGCGCCTGCAAATTGAGCCCGAACACCGCCACCAGCAGCGAGAACCACATCGGTCCGACATGGGTGAAGAAATTGCTCTCCATGCAGGCGACCAGCAGCCCCAGCACCCAGATGCGCACATAGAGCCGCGTCAGCGCGCGGTCGGCATTTCGACGATAGGCGCGCGCGATATCTCCGAGCGGCAGGACGATCAGCCACACCACCATCAGCACCAGCGCGATCGCGCCGCCGTCGAGCAGCATTTCGAGATAGGCGTTATGCGCATGCGCCGCCGTCACCGCCCAGGTCTCGGAGGCGGCTTGCGAGGTCAGAAGCGCCTCCGAGCGCCAGAAGGACTGGAAGCCGTGCCCCATCCAGGGGCGCTCCGTGATCCCCATCATGGCGACGTTCCACACATCGGCGCGCGAGGTGAAGGTGGCGTCGATCCCGAGCCCGGCCACGAAATCGCGCAGCGCCTCGTCGAACGCCGTGCCCACGGTGAATAAATTCACCCCGGCCAGCACCGTCAGCAGCACCAGCGCCCCGAGCCATGGCCGGCGTTCCAGCAACCAGCCGAGCGCCATGCTCAGCGGCAGCAGGCCGAGCGCCGACTTGCCGTTGGTCTGGATGAGGAAGACGAAGGCCAGCCCCGCCAGGATCCACCCGCCGGCCCGCGACCAGCGCCGTGCGAGATAGAGCGAGAAGAACACCAGCACCACCATGGCGGGCGCGGCCATGTTCTTGTGGTCGAACACCCCGCGCCAGTCGCCGGCCAGTTGCGGCTCCATCACGTCGCTCGCCTGGTGGATGGCGCGGCCCGGCAGGGCCAGTACCCCGAAATAGCTCATCGCGATCACCGCGCCGACGCAAAGCGCCAGAAGCGCCGCGAACTGCTTGCGGTCGCGCGGCAGCAGCAGGAACAGGCTGGCATTGACGCAGAACAGCCCGGCGACGAACAGCCGCCGCAACGCCGTGCCGACCTCGGGCGCCGCCAGAGACGACACCGCGAGCGAAGCGAAGGCCAGCAGGATGATCCAGCGCGGCCGCAGCAGCTCCGTCAGCAGGCCCGCGCTGGCGGCAAACCCCAGCGCCAGCACCGCAAGCCCAAGCGCCACCAGCTGGTCCAGCGCCTGCGATCCGCCTTCGAGCGTTCCCAGATCGCCGAACGGGCTCGGCGAGATCCAGCAGAACAGGAATGTGCCGATGAACAGCAGCGCCGGAAACGCCGAGGCCCCCGCCTGCCGCGCCGGGTAGGCCGCCGCCCCCTGGCTCAGCGTCATCGCGCCGGGGCCGGTCCGAAGCGCTGGCGCAGCATCGGGCCGTAGAACCGCATCAATCCGACCAGCAGCGCCCCGGCGACCCCGAGCGCCAGCCCCGCCAGCGCCCCCATGGCCAGCAGCACCAGCGTGCGCGGCGGCCAGCTTCGGGCTTCCGGCGGCACGGGCTGCGAGATCACGCGGATATTGGTCGCATCCACCTGCCCGCCCTCGACGATCTCGGCTGTGCGCTGCAGATAGGCCTCGTAGATCGCCGTCTGTACCTCGGCCTCGCGCTCCAGTTCGCGCAGCCGCACCTGGGCCTCGTTGTCCTGCGAGGCCACCGAGCGCACGTCGTCGAGCTGGCCCATCAGCCGGTCGAGCACAGCCTGCGCCGCATCGACCTCGCGCCGCGCCGTCTCGGCCAGCCGCCCGGCCTCCTGGCGGATCTCACCCTCGAGCGAGCGGACCTGCGGCTCCAGCGTCGTCACATTGGGGTGGCGCGGCCCGAAGATCGCCGATTGCGCCGTGATCTCGCGGCGCAGATCGGCGTGCTGGGTGCGCAATTCGGTCAGGATCGGCGATTCGATCGGCATGGCGCTCGCCGTCGGCGCCTGCTGCAGCGCCTGCATCTCGGCATGGCGCGCCTCGGCCGCGATCAGCGTCGCCCGTGCATCGTTCACCTGCGCGTTGAGCTGGCTCAGCGACTGGCTGGACAGAAGCTGCCCGCCCGCCCCCTGCAACTGGTTGTCGCGCCGGAAGGTCTCGACATTGGCCTCGGCCTCGCTGGCCCGGCTGCGCAGCGCGTCGAGCCGGGCGCCGAGGGCGTCGGCGGCGCGCATGGAATTGTCGGCATCGGCGGCGACGATTTCCTCGCGGAACCCGGCCACCATCGCCTCCGAGATCGCGATCGACTTCAGCGGATCGTTCGACCACACCGACAACGTGACCATGTAGGACTGCGCATCGCGCCGCGCATCGACCCGCTCATAGAGCGAGCGCAGGGCGACGATGCCCGCCTCCCCGGCACCCGCACCCTCGGTCAGCTCGGAATCCTCGTCCAGCGCCAGCGCCTCGACCACGCGGGTCAGCACGTTTGCCGATGTCAGCAGGCGCGCCCGGCTGCCCACCTCGAGCAGCTGCGCGTCGCGCTGCGCCGTCGCCGCGCTGCCGTAAAGCGTGTCGGACGGCAGCTGGATCTGCGCCGGGTTCAAAAGGATGTCGGTATAGACCGTATAGCGCGGCGCGATGACCACGGAGGCGACCAGCGCCGCCGCGACGCCCAGTGTCAGGCAGGCGATGATCCACACGCGCCCCGCCCACATCCATTGCGTCATCGTCCACAGATCGGGAGCGCCGGCGGGCTCCGCCGGTTCGAGCTGTTCCGGCTCGGGCGGCGGCACCTCGCGGATCGGGATGCGCGGCCGCTCGGCTGCAGCCGGCGCCGCTTGCGCAAGCGGGGTGCGCGAGGGGATCGTCGGCCGTGTCTTGCGATTGGGTTCGCGGATGCCCGTCCTGTACATCGTTCACCCGTCGCCGAAATTTCCGCACCGATTCTTGCACTAGGCTAGCCTAGGACTAGCGTCTGTTCCGTTAACGCTGACTTACTCCGGACATGGCCCCTTTCCGGTGCTGTGCTACAGCACTCGCGCGCCTGCCCCATCGTTCCGAGGCCCCGATGCTGCATACGCCTTCTTCGCCCCGTCTTGCCGCCCCTACGCCGGTCGAGCTACCGGCCTTCGGCGAGCTGCGCCGGCGCGCGAGCCGGCCGCCGGAACATCGCGGCCCGGATTTCGACGAAAAATTCGACGACACGACGCTGTTCTACGATTGCTTCCGCCTTGCCGATGGCCGCGTGGCGCTGCTCGGCCCGCCCGCCCTCAATCTGCGCCGCCATGTCGAATCCATGCAGATCCGCGCCCTGCCCGGCAAGGCGCCCTGCCGTTTCACCTTCCGCGAGCTCGACCGCCACGGTCGCCTGATCGTCGAGGCGCCGGCCGGGGCGCATGCGCTCGAGCTCGATTTCGCCGGCGGCCGCGTGGAACTTCCCATCGGCCCCGGCGAAACTGAAATCTTCGCCGGAAGGCGCGTGCTGCTGACCCTGTCGCGCAACAATGCGCTGCACTGGATACGGGACTGGGTCGCCTTCGCGCGCGACCTGCACGGCGCCGATGCCGTGCTGTTCTACGACAATGCCTCGACCCGGTACTCGGCCGAAGAACTGCTTGCCGAGATCGGCGCCATTCCCGGCATCGCCGCCGTCCGCGTCGTCCAGTGGCCGTTCAAGTACGGTCCGCAAGGCCTTGATGCCAAACGCTACTGGGATTCCGATTTCTGCCAGCACGGCGCGTGGGAACATGCGCGCTGGCGCTATCTGTCGGCGGCGCGCAGCGTCCAGAACGCCGATGTCGACGAATTGCTGCTCGCGCGCGACGGGCGCAGCGTCTTCGAGACCGTCGAGGCCGATCCCTGGGGCGTGTTCCGCTATCGTGGCCGCTGGGTCGTGGGAACCTCGGACACCGGTATCGCCGCCGACGATCCGGCGCGCACGCATCGCGATTTCGACATCGTGCTCAGGCGCCAGCCGGGCCGCCGGCTGGGCATCCTGCCCTTCGACCGCGCGGCCTGCGCACCGAAATGGACCGCTGTGCCGCACAAATGCCCGCCCGGTGCCCAATGGGGCGTTCATTCTATCCGCGGCTGGCTGGCCAGCCGCCGCATCAACCCGGCCTTCTCTTATCGCCATTTCCGCGAGATCGGCGATAGCTGGAAATACGACCGCAACACGCGCCCGGAATTCGATCCTGCCCTGCACGAACGCGACGACGCGCTAGCCGCCCATTTCTCCCGCCTGCGCGGCTAGGGCGTTTCCAGCAAAACACTCCCGCTTCTGTGATCATAAGTCGCTTTAAATCAATTCGTTATAGCTTTTTGCTCAGGTGCTTGCCGAAGCCGGGCGCAACTGTGCCAGCACCAGCCTGCGCAGCCCGAGAATGTCGAAAACAACGGCGGCCAGCGCATAGGTCACCATGCCGGTGACCACCGCCGCCGCCAAGGTGAGGAATGGATCGAGCCAGTCCATCCGCGCCACCAGCAGCGTCGGTGCCGCCATCATCGCCGTCGCCGCCATGACGCGCAGCAGTCGTCCGAGCGGCAGCGGCAGCGGATGCGCGCGTCGCGCGAGCATGATGCCGACCGCGACCCCCGCCAGTTCGGCGATTACCAGCGCCCAGGCGGCCCCGACGATGCCGAAGCGCGGCACCAGCATCAGCGTTGCCGCGACGTTCACCAGCAGCAAAACGATTCCCTGCATCAGGAAGAGCTTCGGCGTCTTCGCCAGATGGAAGCTCACCTGCACATATTGATGCGTGATCGCCTGGAACAGCCAGGCGAAAGCGAGCACCGGGATCAGCACCGCCGCCGTGTCGCGGAATTCAGGCCCCAGGATCAGCATCGAGAACGGCGCGGCGACGATGGCCAGCCCCACCACAGCCGGCAGCACCGCCGCCATCAGCATCTCGGCGCTGGTCACGAACTGCTTGTCCGCCCGCTGCGCGCCGCCCTCGGCCAGCGAACGGATGATCACCGGCACCATGGCCGAGCCGACCGCGACCGCCGGGAACAGGATGATCTGGCGCACGAGGTCGGCGGAGGCGCCGTAAACCCCGGCCGCGCCCTCGCCCAGCAAGTGCACCACGATCAGCCGGTCGAGCGCGGCATGCACGGCGAAGATCGCGCCCGACAGCGCCATCGGCACGCCGAAGGCGGCGATGTTGCGGAAATCGGCAAGGTCGAAGCCGCGGATCGGCCCGCGCCATATGCGCGGCGAAAAGATCAGTCCGGTGGCCAGATAGGCGGTGGTCAGCCCCAGCAGCAGCCCGACGCCGCCCAGCCCCGCCTGCACCAGCACCAGCGAGGTGCCCAGCGTCAGCACCGCCCGCGTGATGGCGGCCCGCATATAGGCGCCCGGCTCGAGCCGGGCCTTGAGGATTTCCTGGCCGAAATCGAACAGCCCCAGCGCCAGTGCCACCAGCGCCGCCAGCGCCAGATCGGGCCACGAGCCGCCGGTGACCAGCATGAGGATCACGACGACCAGCGGCGACAGCGCCGCCGACACGCCATAGCTCGCAAAGGCCGTCAGCCTGATATCGGCGCCCTCGCCTTCCGACTGGTAGCGCAGCACCGACAGCCGCACCCAGTCAAACAGTACGGCGTTGACGATGCCGGCCACGCTCATGCCGACGACATAGATGCCGTACTGCTCGGGGCTGAGCAGGCGCGTGAAGATGATGATGGCCGAGAATCCCAGCACCGCCGAGACCCCGTGCGCGACCATGTAGCTCGAGGCCTGCCGCAGCATGCTAGCGCCTGAAGCCGTCGATGACGTCCATCAGAGCCTTGCGCCGATAGAGATCGTCGAGCGGCAGCGGCCGGTTGGGCCGCCCGTCGTGGCGGGTGAACCAGATCGGCACCCAGGTGTAGCGGTCGGAAATGCCCCAGGTCAGGATGGCAGAGAGCGGCGCGCCGTCGGTGATCGCCGACAGGAAATCGCCCGCCAGCGCCGCGACGGCCGCATCGCGCTCCGGCTCGGGGCCGGGCAGCGCGTTGTCGATCACGTCCATCTCGGTCACCAGCACCTCGACATCCATCGCCGCCAGTTCCGCCGCGAAGCCGGCCACGCCCTCGCGGTCGATTTCCATGCCGCCGCGCAGATGGCCCTGCATGCCCACGCCATACAGCGGCACGTCGCGGTCCTTCAGCCCGCGCACCAGGTCGAGCAGCGCCTCGCGCTTGGCGCGCTGCGCGGGGTCGTGCATCTCGATGTCGTATTCGTTGATGACGAGCTGCGCCTCGGGGTCGATCTCGGCGGCCGTGCGCAAGGCAAGCTCGATATGGCGCGGCCCGAGCGTCGCGTTCCACACGGAGTCGCGCAGCGGGCCGGACCGCAAGGGGTTCTCGGCGGTCGGCTCGTTGACCACGTCCCAGCTCGGAATGCGGCCGCGATAGCGCGACATCACCGCCGTGATGTGGTGGATCAGCTCGCGCTCGGCCTCGGCTTCGCTCGAAATCGCCAGCGCCCAGTCGGGCATGGCGGCGTACCACACCAGCGTGTGGCCGCGCATCTGCATGCCGTTCCCGGTGGCGAAATCCAGCAGCCGGTCGGGCTGCTCGAAATCGAACACATGCGGCGCGGGGCGCAGGTCGAACCATTTCATTCCGCCCTCGCCCACCAGCAGCTGGCAATGTTCGGCCAGCGCCGCGCGATATTGCGCATCCTCGCGCAGCGCGCCGTCCTGCACCGCGGCGCCGAAGGGAATCCGCCAGCCCTCCTGCCCCCGCACTGCACCCGGCAGCGCGGCGGCCAGCAGGCCGGCGTTGATAGCCGTCAGGAAATCACGTCTGCGCATGGCTGGGCTCCGCCGGCCGGGCCCGGGCGGCCGATTTATACGGGGTCGGCACGATGCCGAGCGCGCCCATGATCCGTCCGATCGACATCAGCGGCGGATGCGTCGCCGGCAGCAAACGCCCCGTCCTCACCCACAGCCGCGCCATGCGCCCCACCGACAATGCGAGGCTGACCACGTTCTTGCCCGCCAGCGCCAGGCGCTGCGGCACGCCTTCGGCGCGCTTGCGGTCCATCGTATAGTTGATCGTGCCGGTGCGGATCGAGCGCGACATCAGCCAGCGCGCCGAAAGCCGGCCGGTGGCGACGAATTCCGTCACCTTTGCCTCGGCGCACCAGGCGAAGGCAAAACCCGCCTGCCTGCAGCGGGTGAAGAAATCCATGTCCCCGCCGCCGAGGAAATTGAACCGCAGGTCGAATTGCGGCTCGTCCAGCGTCTCGAACACGCGCCGCGAGATCAGGCAATTGCCCGAACCATGGATGATCGGCACCGGTCCGGTCGGTGCCTCGATGGAGCCGAACAGCGGATGCACGCGGATCGCCTCGTCCACCTCCCCCTCGAACACCCGGTCGACCGGCCCACCGACGATATCCGCCCCATGAAGCTTCGCCGTTCCGACCATGCGCTCGAGCCAGTCCGGCGATGCCGCCTCGTCGTCGTCGATCATCAGAAAATAGCGCGCCTCGGGATAGTGCCGCCGCGCCAGCCCGAAGGCGGCGTTGATCGCATGGCAATTGCCCTGCTGCGGCTCGACCGCGACCAGGCCCTCGATGCCCGAAGTCGCGAAGAACGTCCCGGCCACCTCGACTGCTTCGCGCCCCGCTGCATCGTTGTCGATGACGACCACGGCGAATCTTATCCCCGTCCGCTGCTCTGCCAGCGAGTCCAACGTGCGCCGCAGCCCCTCCGGGCGGCGATGGCTGGGGATGCAGACGATGGCCTCGTTCAGATTCCGTTCAGGCATCGTTCAGATTCCCGCCATCGCGGCACCGCAAACCGCCAGCCGGCGCGGAAAACGCCTTGGCTCGGTGACCAGCGTGCGCGCCAGCGACGCGACGACATCGCCATAGCGATGCGCCCGCGCCGACTGGCTGATCAGATAGGTCTCCAGATGCGCCGCAGCCCGAAGCCTCAACTCCGCTAGCGCCGCAGCCGGAACGGCCGCGCAGATCTCCGGATCGGAAAAGATTTTTTCGAGCGCCGGCAGATAATTATCCAGCGAATGCGGTCGCGCCATCATGGTGCTCGTCCCATGCACCCGATAGTCGAGCACATGCACCTGCCGATATGCGATGCTGCCCTTGCCCGCCAGGCGGCACCAGGCATGCCAGTCCTCGCAATAGCGCAGCGTCGCATCGAACCCCTCAAAGGCCCGGCGATCCACCAGCATCACCCCGCCATTGACAATAAAATTACCTGCCATCAGGCGTTTAAGGATGTCCCCGGTCGGTTTTTCCCGCCTCCGCCGCAACAACCCCCGCCGGCCGATCCGCCGGCCCTTCCCGTCGATCCGCTCGTAATCGCCATAGATCGCGACATGGCCTTCCGCCCCGTCGAGCAGCGCCGAAAGGCTGTCCGGGCGCAGCCGGTCGTCGGCATCGAGGAACAGCACCCAGTTTCCGCCGGCCCGACGCAGGCCGCGATTGCGGGCCATGGAAACGCCCTGCCCGCCTTCATTGTCGAGCAACACCACCCGCGGATCGTTGAATTCATTAACGATTTCCCGCGTGCGGTCGCGCGAGCCGTCGTCGATCACCAGCACCTCGCCCACAAGATCGCCCTGCGCCAGCGCGCTGCCGATCGCCTCGGCAATGAAGGCCGCGCCGTCGCGAACCGGCATCACCACCGAAATGCGCTGACCCTGTGCCGTCACGCCTGGTTCTCCTCGAACGCCACCGGCTGGTTGGCGCGCCGGAGCATAGCCCACAAGGCTACCGGATTGGTTACCGAGTAGCGCCAGACCAGCCTTCGCGGCTCCTGGAAGATGCGCCACAGCCATTCGAGGCCGAGTTTCTGCATGATCCCCGGCGCGCGTTTATTCTTGCCCGACAAGAAGTTGAACAACCCGCCCGAGGTCTTCACCACGCCGACCCCGGTCAGCTTGTCCCCGTGCTCGGCCATGAACTGCTGCTCGAGCGGCACGCCCATGGCCAGCCACAATATGTCCGGGCGCAGCGCGTTGATCTGTGCGATCCGGTCGTCAAGCTCTTCCGGTTTGAGATAGCCGTCCGAATGCCCGGCGATGACGAGATCGGGATAGAGCCGGCGCGCGGCCGCGACGGCGCGGTCATTCTCCGCCTTCGAGGCGCCCAGCATGTAAAAGCTCAGCCCCTCGGCCTCGGCGAGCCTGGCCACGTCGTGGAACAGATCGGTGGTCGCCACGCGCTCGGGCAGCGGTTCGCGCGACAGGAAGCGCGAGGCCAGCACCATCGGCTGGCCGTCCGCCGCGATCTGGTCCGCCTGGAGGAACAGCTTTTCCATCGCCTTGTCGAGAAAGCACCGCGCCAGCACCTCGCCATTGGCCGATGTGAGATAGAGCGGCCGCCCGCCGCGCGACCGGGTGCGGGCGGCGTCGCACATCATCCGCGCGGTCTCGTTCCGGTCGAGAACGGCGATCGGCAGGCCGCCGACATTGGTGAAACGCACGCTCTGGGCGCCCGGTGCAGCCCTGTTTTCGGCCGATGCTGTCGCGGTCATCTGAAACGGTCCGGCTGGTGGCAGATGCCCCGTTCTAGCCCGCGCTACCCCCGCACCGAATGGATACTCGCCGGGATGGTAAATGATCATATGTATAAAATTTTATGCAAATTATCCATTCATCCGATGTTATTTTGGTGTAACCGATGCGCAACTTGGCACGAAATAATACTCATTCGTAAAATCGGGTTCTGTGCGATGCTTTCGAGCATGTCCACTATACAGGTAGTTCGATTTATGGGCGTCGATTTGCGCCTTGCCGCCGATATGCTCGGCTTTCCTTGCGCCGAATGGGCAGACCCAGCATGACGAAGTCATCGAGTGCAGGCACCATACGTCCCTTCCGGCCGGACGACGCTCCTTCCGTCGCCTGGCTGTTCATGGCGACCATGCGCGACAGCGATGCCGCACCCCCGGACGATCTCGTCGCCTGCCTGCGCCGGCATTATATCGAGGGCCCCTTCGCCGACCCGGATTGCCCGGCCCTGGTACTTGTCGACGCCGATGGCACGGTCGAAGGTTTTGGCGGGCGCGTGGTGCAACCCTTCACCCGGGGCGAGCGCGTGCTGCGCATGGCCATCGTCGGCACGCTGATGGTGCGCGACCATCGCAGATCGCCCATGGCCGGCGCGCGCCTGCTCAAGGCGCTGACCTCCGGTCCGCAGGACCTGACCTTCAGCGAGACCGCGGGCGATGCCACCCTCGCCATGTGGCGGCAATTGCGCGGCACGGTGCTGGAGCGGCACAGTTTGAGCTTCATCCGTGTCCTCAAACCCACCCGCTTCGCCCTCGGGCTCGCGGCCGCCCGCGTCGGCGCGGCACGCCTGCTGAACCCGCTCGCCGCCCTGCCCGACCGGCTGCTCGCCGCCAAGCCCGGCCCGCTGCGCTGGACCGGCCTGCCTGCCGACTTCCGCCCCGAGCGCGGCCTGCGCGCCGAAGCGGTGTCGCCGGCCGATTTCGCCGGCCTGTTCCACCGATGGACGCACAAGCAGGAGATCGCACCGCTCTGGCCCGATGGTTGCCTGCCGGAAATCGTCGGCACCGCCCTCGACAAGCCGGCCTTCGGCGCCCCCTTCCTGCGTGCCGCGCTCACCGATGCCGGCGCCGCGGTTGGGGCCTATCTGTTCCATCTCGCCGGCGACGGCGCGGCCGAAGTCACCGATCTTGTCCATGCGCCGGGCGCTGCCGGCCCTGTCCTCGATTGCCTGTTTGCCGACGCGGCTGCGCTCGGCGCCTCCTCGGTCAAGGGCCGCACCACGCCGGTGCTGTTCGACGCCCTGCTCAGCCGCCGCACGCTGTTCGTCCATGACAGCGCCAGCGTCATCGCCGGCCGGGACCCCGAGCTGCTGTCGCTGTTCGCCGGCGGCAAGGTGCATCTCAACGGTTTCGTCGGCGAACGCTGGACGCGCTTCGTCGGTGACCCGTTCGCCCCCGGAAGATCCATGCGATCCGTTAAGCCTAATCCGGGTTTAGGCACATCCGAACCCGCCGCCTCCAATAGGATGAAGGCAATCGGGGATGGCGGGGTCTAGACGGCTGTGTGCGGCATAGCGGGCTATTTCGGGCGGGGGCGGGAACGGAGCGAAGGTCTCGCCTTGCTGCGCGCCATGACCGACGCCATCGCCCATCGCGGCCCGGACGGCGAGGGTGCGTGGACCGACGATCATGTCGGGCTCGGCCATCGGCGGCTGTCCATCGTCGGCCTGTCCGACGGCCAGCAGCCCATGCATGATGCGGAAGCCGGCCTCGTCGTCAGCTACAATGGCGAGATCTTCAACTTCCCCGAACTGCGCGCCGATCTCGAACAGCGCGGCCACCGCTTCCGCACCGGCAGCGACACCGAGATCATCCTGAAGCTCTACCGCCAATACGGCCCCGACTGCCTTGCCCATCTCAACGGCGATTTCGCCTTTGCCTTGTGGGACGCGCCCAATCGCCGCCTGCTGCTGGCCCGCGACCGCATGGGCGTACGCCCGCTCCATTACGCAAGGCTCGGTGACACGCTATACTTCGCCTCCGAGGTGAAGGCGTTGCTGCAAGTACCTGAACTGACGTCGGAACTCGATGCGGAAGCGCTGGACGACATATTCACTTTCTGGTCGCCGCTGCCAGGCCGGACCGTCTTCGACGGGATTGCCGAGCTCGAGCCCGGCCATCTGATGATCGTCGAGCCCGACCGGACGGCGATCCGCCCCTATTGGCAGCTCGATTTCCCCGATGCCGGCGACTTCGCCCCGCCGGTTCGCGAGGCGGACGCCGCCGACGAGGTGCTCGCCCTCCTCACCGATGCCACGCGGATCCGTCTGCGGGCCGACGTGCCGGTCGGTTCCTATCTCTCCGGCGGGCTCGATTCCGCCATCGTTTCGGCGCTCGCGGCGCAGGCGCGCCCGCATGAAACGCTCGCGACCTTCTCGGTCGGTTTCGAAAGCGCCGAGCACGATGAAAGCCGCTTCCAGCGCCTGATGGCCGAAGCCCTTAGCACCGAGCACCACAGCGTGTTGTGCCGCAATGTCGATATCGCCGCGGTCTTCCCCGAAATCGTGGCCGCCGCCGAGCGCCCCATCCTGCGCACCGCTCCGGCGCCGCTGCATCTGCTCGCCGGTCTCGTGCGCGAACGGGGTTTCAAGGTCGTGCTGACCGGCGAGGGCGCCGACGAGATTTTTGCCGGCTACGACATCTTCAAGGAAGCCCGCATCCGCCGCTTCTGCGCTTCCGATCCGAAATCCGAGCGGCGCGCTCTGCTG